>CAYYNI010000089.1:0-8425 GCA_964472765.1 uncultured Thermotogaceae bacterium
TTCAAACCTGTTCCATCACAAAAGACTTCAACGGTGTCGATTGTGATCACATTGAACAAATCAACAGTCCGGCATGTAAAGTCATTTCCGATGACGGAAACGGTGTGGAGTCTGATACCGTTATGAAAAAAGCAATGGAATTGGCCCAAAAAAAGGGACTCATTGTTTCTTCCCATGCAGAATATAAATCAATCAGTCAGGTGGACACCAGAGCTTCTGAAAATCAGATGACTCAACGGGATCTCAGGTTGTGTGCACAGACAAACGCCCATCTTCATATGGCCCATGTCAGTACAAAAGAAGCCGTTCGGATGATAGCCGATGCGAAATCAAATGGAGTGAATGTGACTTGCGAATGTACCCCCCATCATTTAACCCTGACCAATCAGATATCATATACCGTTCACCCGCCATTGAGGGAACAGCTCGATATTGAAGCACTAATCAGCGCCATCAATGATCAGACGGTTGATTGTATAGCCACCGATCATGCGCCCCATAGTTTTCAAGACAAAGAAAAAGGATCTGTGGGAATGAGTTCCATTGAAATCGCCTTTTCAATTTGTTTTACACATCTTGTTAAGAAGCGAATTATCAGCCTCATGACCTTATCTCAACTAATGTCTTTTAATCCTGCCAGATTATTGGGTGTGCATAAAGGTTTAATTCAAAAAGGATATATTGCCGACTTGGTATTGATTGATCCAATGGCGGAATTTGAAGTGAACACCTCCGAATTTTTTTCAAAGGGGAAAAATACCCCGTATACTGGTAAAGTGTTATATGGAAAAGTAATGATGGTGATTAAAGACGGCGTGATCAAATACGAAAACGGACTTGTTATTGAAAGGAGTAATCATGGATAAACTATTTCATTCTGTGCAGGAAAAGGGGCCGGTGTGTGTTGGTCTAGACACATCGGTTGACTATATCCCCGAACAGATCAGAAATCAATATGATAGTCTTGAAGAACAGCTTTTTCAATTTAATCGCTCTATTGTAGATTCCACAAAAGATTTAGTCGGAGCATTTAAAGTTCAAATTGCCTATTATGAAGCTCAAGGTCTGTCAGGTCTGAGGGCCTACAAGAGGACTTTAGAATATATCAGGAAATTGAAAATCCCCATAATAGCAGACGTTAAGCGTGGAGACATTGCAAAAACCGCTGAAATGTACGCAAAAGCACATTTTTCAGGAGATTTTGAAGCAGATATTATAACCGTCAACATGTACATGGGCCTAGACACCTTGGAACCATACGAGAGTTATCTGAATGAAGGTAAAGGGATATTTGTCCTGTTGAAAACATCAAATCCGGGTTCGGGAGATATTCAAAATCTAAAAACCCAATCGAATGAAATGGTTTATGAAAAAATGATTGATCTATTAGAAAAAAAAGGAGCCAATTTTATCGGTTCTTCTGGTTTTTCTGCTATTGGTGCAGTAGTAGGCTGTACTCATGTAGAGGACGGCATAACCATTCGAAACAAGATGAAAAACACATTCTTTTTGATCCCTGGCTATGGTGCACAAGGAGGTACAGCGGCTGATGTTTCCCAATATCTGATCAATAAAAACGGGGGCATCATCAACTCATCCCGTGGCATACTCCTTGCCTACAAAAACAAAAAATGGGAAGGGCTAACCTTTGAAGAAGCCTCAAGAGAAGCTACTCTTGAAATGAAAGTCCAAATCATGAATGAACTTCAAAAATAAAAGGGAAAAGGTGATCCATGTGATTCTTGAATACTTGAAAGAGACTGGGGCATTACTGGAAGGACATTTTCTGCTAAGTTCAGGAAAACACAGTCAGAAATACATACAATGTGCAAAATTACTGCAGCATCCTGATATAGCAGAAAAATGTATAGCACAAGTCGCCGGAAAAATCAACTTAACATTTGATACCGTTATTGGACCAGCCATGGGCGGTATTATCCCTTCGTACATTTTGGGAAGGCAGCTAAACAAGAAAACCATTTTTTCTGAACGGGTCGATAATATCATGACTCTCAGACGAGGATTTGAAATCATCCCGAATGAGAAATTTTTAATCATGGAAGATGTAATCACAACCGGAAAGTCTTCTCTTGAAGTCAAAGAATTGGTTGAAAGATACGGTGGGATGGTCGTAGGTTATGCTTGTATTGCCAATAGAGGACTTGCAACATTTAACTTACCGGTATTTGAAGCCATCAAGTTGGAGTTTGAGACTTATGATGCTCATAATTGCCCGTTGTGCCAAGCGGGAGATAAACCTGTTAAACCTGGAAGTAGACAAATTTAAGAGAAAGGTTAAAGATCATCGTACATGATATAATTGATTATTCAACTTAAGGTTTGAAAAGGGGGAAATTAAAATGAAGAAAATAACCTTGATTATTCTGATATTGATCCCTTGTGTATTCATTGCAAACGAAATTGCACAAACAGTCGAGGACTTGATAAGAATTCCCATCGAAACATTGTCTGCAGATCAAGCAATCGGTTCTCCAATCGAGTTGGAAGATAAGATCATTATCCCATTATTTAAAGCAAATATCGGTTTTGGAGGTGGGCTTGGAGGACCTTCAACAGTTTATGGTGGTGGAGCTGGGGGAGGCGTCGAATTACTGCCTTATTCCTTGATTGTGATATCACAAGAAGGCTTTCATGTAATTCCTGTTACTAGTCAGGTCCCTTTCCTAAAACAATTGGTAGAGGTACTCCCCCAGATTTTATCAATGCTAACACAATATCTGGATTTGATGTGATTATTTTTGATGTGACCTGTTTGCTTTAATGGTAAAAATATATTTCACTGTTTTCCCTATATTTTTTCACCATAATGTTATAATCTGAGAGAATAGAGAAGTATTGATGATTGTTATTATTAATGATGAGGGGTGAAATCATGTCTGAGAAGTTTAATTTACAGGATCGTTTCTTAAACCATTTACGAATAAACAAGGTTGGTGTCAAGATTTTTCTTGTTAATGGTTTCCAGATCCACGGAAAACTGAAATCGTTTGATATGTATTCGATTTTAGTGGAAGAGGGGAAACATCAAAGTCTCATTTTTAAGCATGCGGTCAGCACTATCCAACCGGATGATTATATCGTGTTAGAAAAAACAAATGATAATAATGCCTGATGAGATAAGGGAGATGAAAAGTCATTGATCAAACTAAAAAGAGATAAAGATATCAACGCAATGGAAAAGGCTTCAAAGGTTGTGGGAGAAACTTTGGAAATGTCTCGTGAGATGATCGAACCCGGGATATCGACTTGGGACCTTGATAAAAAGATTGAGGAATTTATCAGAAGTAAAGGGGCAATTCCTTCATTTAAAGGCTACCAAGGTTTTCCGGGATCAGCTTGTCTATCAATCAACGAAGTCTTGATTCATGGCATTCCTTCAAAAGAAATCATCATTCAAGAAGGAGATATCGTTACCGTTGATGTAGGAGCGTATTTGGGGGGGTTTCATGGTGATGCAGCCAGAACTTATCTCGTTGGCGAAGTCAGTGAAGAAAAGAAAAAGCTGGTGGAAATTACCTATCAGGCTTTAGAATTGGCCATTGAAACTTTGAAACAAGCGACAAGACTTGGTGAAATGGGATATGAGATCCAAAAATTTGTTGAGGATCACGGTTATTCTATCATTAGAGATTTTGGGGGACATGGTATTGGAAGAGAAATGCATGAAGATCCCTTTATTCCAAATTTCGGAGATAAAAACAGTGGTCCAAAGATACGAACCGGAATGACATTAGCCATAGAACCCATGATCAGCATGGGAGAATATGCAACCATGATTCTTGAGGATGGTTGGACCGTTGTCAACACAGATTATTCATTAAATGCTCATTTTGAAGACGATATTGCGATTACCAAAGATGGCGTAAAAATCCTAAGTCGTGTATGATCCAATTAAAAAGGCTGCCTTTAGGCAGCCTTTTTTTATACCTTTCTTTCTTTTTATCCTTCGCTGGAACCTTTTTAAACGTATCCATAACCTGAATGTACTATGATATAATCTGACAAATTCAATACCTTTGAAAAGGGTGTTGATGATGCGAAAGGGGGACGAACATGCCAAAAAGATATATTCCTCATACTCAAGAGGAAATCAATGAGATGCTTGCTTTAACCGGTGTCAAAAGTACCGATGAATTGTTTAGTGAATTACCCGTTGAAAAAAGATGTACCAGATTAAACCTCAACAATGGACTTTCAGAAGTCGATGTCATGAGAAAAATGAAAGAATGGGCTCAAAGAAATGCAGATCTTGAAGACTATTCGGTTTTTTTAGGAGGTGGCATATACAAACATCTTATCCCGCAATCAATTCAGCCGCTTGTTGAAAGAGGAGAATTCTTAACCGCCTATACACCCTATCAAGCTGAAGTAAGTCAGGGTTCTTTACAAATGTTCTACGAATTTCAAACCATGGTCTGCGAAATCACAGGAATGGATGTTGCCAATGCGTCAATGTATGATGGTGGCACGGCAGCTGCAGAAGCCATGTTGATGTCATGCCATGTTAAAAACAAAAATCATTATCTGGTGGCACAATCCATTCATCCCGAATACCTAAAGATCATAGAAACCTATTCAAAAGGCCCCTCGATTGAGATTGAGACCGTTCAATACGACAGAGAAACCGGGATGATCGATCTGGATGATCTGAAGCAAAAAATCAAAGAGAATACGGCAGGATTCCTTGTCGGCTATACCAACTTTTTCGGAATCATTGAAGATATCCAAAGCATTAGAGAAGTCACAAAAGATATTTTACTAACCGTGTCTTGTAACCCCATGACTTTGGGTGTTTTAAAAGCACCCGGTGAATACAATGTGGATATTGTAACCGGAGAAGCCCAGCCTTTTGGTGGTTCACTTTATTTAGGTGGAATGACCTTGGGAATGTTTGCAACAAAAAAAGAATATATGAGAAAAATGCCAGGAAGAATCATTGGCAAGACCACTGACATGGATGGCAATACCGGTTATGTTATGGTGTTGCAAACAAGGGAACAGCACATCAGACGGGACAAAGCAACTTCAAACATCTGCTCCAATCATGCGCATAATGCCCTTGTAGCAACCATTTATTTGTCTTTGCTTGGAAAGAATGGGCTGAAAGAAGCGGCTACCAGAAGCTTGAAAAAGGCTCATTTTCTTGCAGAGAGAATCGACAGGATGGATCGTTTTGATTTGGCTTTTACCGGTCCTTTCTTCAATGAGTTTACCGTAAAATCTCAGCAAGATCCTAAATATATCAGAGATGAAATGTTAAAAGAAAAGATTATGGGACCACTACCTGTTATAGAAGTAACGGGGGACGAGGCACATGAAAATCTATCCTTGATTGCGGTTACCGAGGCGAATAGAATGGAAGAAATCTCTTTCTTTGCTTCCAGAATGGAGGAACTGTTATGAGACGGGATGACAAATTAATTTTTGAAAAAGGCGCTGAAGGTAGAATAGGTTACACATTTCCCGATGAAACCATTCCAAATTACCCAATAGAAGAATTGATCCCCAAGAACCAAATCCGAGGTAATTCTCCACAACTCCCCAGCTGCAGTGAGGTGGAAGTTGTTCGCCACTTTACCAACCTGTCCAGATTAAATCATTCAATAGACAGCGGGTTCTATCCGTTAGGTTCGTGCACGATGAAATACAACCCGAAAATCAATGAATCCACCGCCATGATCAGCGGCTTAGTGAACCTTCATCCTTATCAACCAGAATCAACGATTCAAGGGGCATTAGAATTAATGTACTTTTTACAGCAATCCTTGGCTGAGATTAGCGGTATGGACGAAGTAACCCTTCAACCAGCTGCCGGTGCTCATGGAGAGTTGACCGGAATCCTTTTAATCAGGGCTTATCATGAAGACAGAGGCGACACAAAAAGAAAAACTGTCATCGTACCTGATTCAGCTCACGGAACAAACCCGGCTACTGCAGCAATGTGTGGCTATGATGTCAAACAGGTAGCCTCCAATGAAAAAGGCAGGGTGAACCTCAATGCTTTAAAAGAACTGCTCAACGAGGAAACAGCAGCCATCATGCTGACTAATCCCAATACACTTGGGCTTTTTGAAGATGACATTCTTGAAATTCAAAAAATGGCACATGACAATGGTACACTGCTCTATTATGATGGCGCCAATATGAATGCTATTATGGGAAAAATCAGACCCGGTGACATGGGATTTGACGTGCTTCATTACAATCTACATAAAACCTTCTCAACTCCCCATGGGATGGGAGGTCCGGGAAGTGGTGCAGTTGGCGTAAAAGCCAAACTACTCCCTTATCTTCCTGTACCACAAGTTAGAAAGGACGAAGAGCGCTATTATTTGGATTACGGTATTCCAAAAACCATCGGAAAAGTCAAAGGTTTTTACGGAAATTTCAATGTTTTAATCAGAGCAGCAACTTATATCTTAACAATGGGTGCGGATGGTATAAAAGCAGCCAGCGAGATGGCGGTTTTAAACGCCAATTATCTCAGAAAACAAATTGTGGAAAGATTGGCGGTTCCTTTCGGAAATCAATGCATGCATGAATTTGTAGCTGATGGCTCCGCATTAAAAAAATTTGGTTTAAAAACATTAGACTTTGCAAAAGCATTGCTTGATTATGGGATTCATCCACCAACCGTTTATTTTCCACTCATTGTTCATGAAGCCATGATGATCGAACCCACTGAAACCGAAAGCAAAGAAACATTGGATCAATTTGTTCAAGTGGTGGATAAAATTTTAGAAGAAGCGAATAGTGACCCTGAACGCTTAAAAAATGCACCTTATACTACACCTGTTAGACGATTGAATGAACTAAAAGCCAATAAAGATTTAGACGTTAGATTTAAAAAATAAAACAAAGACTTGATTTTTTTCTCTTTCTCATATATAATAGCATTGCTTTTTTCAGTGGGGCCGTAGCTCAGTTGGGAGAGCGCTACCATGGCATGGTAGAGGCCGTGGGTTCAAGTCCCATCGGCTCCACCACATTTAAGGACAGTTAATAACTGTCCTTTTTTATTTTGAAAAGACGATACTCGATGGTATGCTATAATATCTCGATAATTAGCGTAAGTGAGGATTATTGATCTTGATTGCAAATTTACTTTTAGCGTTTTTCATCATCTATTTTGCCTATTACATGATCAACTGTTATTGTTACTTTCACCCAAGAGGCAGAAAAATAAGCGACTATGAGCAGGAAAATCCCTTCTTATCTGTTTTAATCCCTGCAAGAAATGAGGAAAAAAATATTAGAAATGCTGTTGATTCCGTTTTAAAAAATAATTATCCTCATTTGGAACTGATCGTTTTGGATGATCATTCAACCGATCGAACCGGTGAGATATTGGCATCTTATTCCGACAGTAGATTGAGCGTTATTAAAGGAAAACCGCTTCCAAAAGGATGGATTGGTAAGAACTGGGCATGTCATCAGCTCTCTCAAAAGGCAAAAGGAGAAATTCTCGTCTTTTCCGATGCGGATACATTACACAGCAGCAATGGTTTAGCGCTGTTAGTTGAGAAAATGAAATCAACAAATGCAGATTTGCTATCCGGAATTCCCAGGCAAATCATTAAAACACTTGGCGAAGCACTTACAGTGCCATTTATAGGCCTTTTCTCATTTGGTGCTTTACCACATTTTTTCTTTCCGATCAAATCGATTAAATGGGCTGCTGCTTCCAATGGGCAATATCAGTGCTTTAAAAAAAAGACATATGACTCACTGTCAGGTTATCAAGCAATTCACAATATATTAGCAGATGACATTGCATTCCCAAGACTATTTAAACGCCAAAATAAAAGAGTTATCTATACCAACGTTTCAAATTTGATTTCATCCAGAATGTATCATGGATTTAAAGATGCTTTCAACGGATTTACCAAAAGTTTCTATCCAACGATCAACGAATCCCCCTTTTTGGCATTGTTAGTTGGGCTAATGATTGGGGTGTTCTTCTTGGCACCGTATGTTTTATTGTTCATTTTTCCTTCAATAACATCTTTACTCAGTCTGATTATTTCTTTACTCCTATGGACAATCTCATGTATCAATTTACATGTTAATCCAATTATTGCATTTCTACACCCTTTTATACCATTTGTGTTGTTCGCTATGCTGATTCGTTCAGTTCATTCCCATAAAAACAAAGGGTATCTTTGGAAAGGGAGAACATATCAATAGGATGGTGAGCGAATGATGAAACGTATTGCAATTACCGGGTTGGGAACCATCAATCCCATTTCCAACAACATATTGGATTTCACAAAGGCGCTTGACCAGGAAATAAGCGGGATAGATCTGATTCAGTCTTTTGATACCAGTGAAATTCCGGTAAAAATCGCTGGAGAAATTAAAGATTTTGATCCAAAGCAATACATGGATAGGCGAAAGGCAAAGA
>CAYYNI010000090.1:0-8367 GCA_964472765.1 uncultured Thermotogaceae bacterium
CGCAAAGGGCACCTTCCAGGTTGTCGGGGGGACAGCAGCAGAGGGTATCCCTTGCCCGGTCGCTCATCGTCCAGCCTGCCGTTTTGTTGTTGGACGAACCGTTGTCCAATCTGGATGCCCTTTTAAGAGAACAGATGCGTGTTGAGATCAGGAGAATACAACAATCGTTTGGGATCACTGCCGTTTATGTGACCCATGACCGGGTGGAGGCAATGAGTCTTTCAGATCAAATCATCGTTATGAATGCCGGTAAAATTGTTCAAATCGGTTCTCCAGAAGAAATATACGAGAAACCCGACTCGAAATTTGTAGCAGGTTTTATCGGTAAGGTTGCCTTTTTTCCGGTGGAAGTTCAAGAAATCACTGGAGAAAAATGTGTGGTCAAAATCAACGACAAAGTCTTTGATACCTATTCTTATGTGGAGGGAATACAAGCGGGGCAAATGGCCAGTATGATGTGTCGTCCCGAATCCATGAAACCTGTGGAACCGGGTGAAGGAATCTTGGATGGCGTGGTGAGAACCAATATTTACCTTGGAAACAGTGTGGAATCATTTATTAATACAGAGTTTGGGGAGGTGTTGGTGCAAATCGACAATCCTGCCCAAAAGAAGATATACAAAGAAGGCGAAAAGGTCTCGATTGCCATCAACCCTGCACTGGCAAGGGTGTTACCCCAAGAGTAATTTAACGGTGTGATTCGGGTCTGAGTTTCAGGGGCAGCTCGAAACTGAAAATGCTGCCTCTACCCATTCGGCTTTCGATGTTAAGTTGAGAGCCCATCAGGGCTAATAGATTGGAGCTGATACTCAGACCTAATCCGGTGCCGCCGTATCGGGATGAAATGCTGTTATCTGCTTGCACAAAAGCGCCCCTTATTGCGTTTATAGCTCCCGATGCAATGCCGATTCCCGTATCTTCGATACTGATTTTGATTTTTTCTTCACCATCTTGAATGATAACCCTTTCAGCCCGAAGAATGATTTGTCCCTTTGAGGTGAATTTAGCGGCATTCGACAGCAGATTGTTCAGAATTTGCCCCAATCGAAGCGGATCCAACATCATTTGATCCGGAAGGGTTTCATCCCAATCGATCTTCAGTTGAACATCTTTGTTTTTTAATTGGGGGCGAATCAAAGAACAGCTATTGTCAAGCAGTTGTTTTGTGTTTGACAATTCCTCAAACAAGGTTATTTTTCCCGCTTCGCTTTTGGAAAAAAGAAGAATGTCCTCAACCAATTTCAATAAGTTTTTACCGGATTGTTTGATCATTTCTACGGACTCAAGATGTTCCGGTTCGTTCAATTCAGATTCAAGGACCGATGCAAAGCCCAGGATGCCGTTGAGAGGAGTTTTCAAATCATGGCCGATACTTGCAAACAGTATCTCTTTTTTCTTTTTCTCTGTTTCAACTGCGAGTTTCGCCTTTCTTAACTCCGTAATATCTGTAAAAACACCTACGATACTCAATAATTCGCCGGATTCGGAAAAGATCGGATAAGTCGTCAGCGAATAATACAGATCTTTTTCCCGTAGATGAGTTTCTATCATATAATTATCATAACGCTTTTTTGCTTCTTCAAAAGGGCAAAGACATAGGGTAAACCCATAGGAATGGAGGATGTCCTTTGCAGTCAGACCCAGAAGATCCCTTTTTTTACGTTGAACAGATTCAGCCCTGCTTGATTGACATTTTCGATCTCCAGATCCCTATTCACAATAATCAGAATATCGTTGATGGATTCAAAGGTTTGTTCCCAATCCCGCTGTGACTGAAGCAGTTGATTGCGAAGGATTTTCTCACGGGTATAATCCCTTAGTTGGGAAATAATGCCGGTAACGGTTCCTTCTTTATCTTTATAAGGGTAATAACGGATATCCAGGTATCTTAAATCATTGTTTGGGAATTCACGCCATAATCTGTAATGAACGGATTTTCCTTCGAGGCATTCGTCAATATAAGGCTTGATGGTTGTTTGAAATGTGGTATCGTTTTTAAATAAATCGTCGATCTTTTTTCCGGTAATCTCCTGTTGATCCAGGTTATATAACTGTCCATACGCTTCGTTGACAGTGTTGAACGTATAATCTCTGTCCAATAATGCAATCGGGTCAGGAACAGATGAGAAGATGTGTTCATAGAGCTGTATTTGTTCCAGTTTTTGCTCCAAAAGAATTTTTGCTGTGATGTCCTCAGCCCAGCAGATGATCATATCGTCCTCATGAACTTCAAAGGTAAAACGAAACCACCCGTCCAATGAAGAGGAGTGTAGTTGTAATACAGCTCTTCCGTCTTGTAATGCCTTTTTGACCGAACTGTTCAGCCAAAATAGATTAGTCGGGTTGATTCGGGGGAAAACCTGTGTGAAAAGAGAACGCCCTTCTTCTTTTAATATAATGCCGGTCATCTCTCTGACTGCCTTGTTGACATAATGAATATCATAATCAACGGGTTGATGATAGTCATCGTAAATGATTTTTCCCTTGGCAAACCCAATGGGTGAATGATCTAAATCTGTTCTTTTGATGTGAATCAACTCTCCTCTAAATGAACACCCTTCTTATTGTAAAAAATCAACAGCTTCTTCTTTAGGCTTTGGAATGAGCCAATCGCCTCTGAAAATGAGGGTTAAAAAAATCTACGCCCTGGTTTGAGGGTATTTGACAACTTATTATAACAGAACGGAATAATAAATTGCAAGTAGATAGTAACTTATCAAAATGAGTTGAATAATCATAAAGAATGTGAATTTATAACTATTTGATATATTTTACATAAAAGAAATAATAGTGGGGTTTGATCGTAGTTTTTTATGTACCGCTTATCATGACTCTTTTTCGATGATCCCTTTTATTTGTTGAACTAATTTCTCAGGATCAATGGGTTTGGTGATATAACCGTCCAAGCCGGACAGCATACCAATTTGGATATTTTCGGTTCTGGCATCCGCTGATAGTGCAATGATCTTAACTTTCCAGTTTTTGCCTTCGATTTGCCTGATTTTTTCTGTTGCTTCAAAACCGTTCAACTCCGGCATACGGATATCCATGAGAATCAAATCCGGACGATGTTTAACAAATTCCTCTACCGCTTGACGACCGTCTTCAGCCGTGTAAATCTGGGCATCGGGGAAATGCCGGCGCATAATCATTTGATTGAGTTTTAAATTGATGGGATTATCTTCAACGATCAAGACTTTATAAGATTTATTTTGAAGGATGGTATATTCAGTTGATTCTAAGGCCTGTATTTCAGTTTCATCAGGAATATCAAAGGTGAGGATGAAGCTGAAAGTGCTGCCTTCACCTTGGATGCTTTCAAGGTTGATGGCACTACCCATCATCTTCAGAAGGCTGTTGGCGATGGTCAAGCCCAATCCAGTGCCCCCGTATTTTCTGGTTAAGGATGAATCCGCTTGTGTAAAGGACTCGAATATCTTCAATTTCATATCTTCAGCTATGCCGATTCCCGTATCGGAAACGGCGAACAAGACATCCGCTTTCGATTTTTCCCGATAGGTCAGTTCGGCTTGACAGGTTATGCTGCCTTTTTCAGTGAATTTAACGGCGTTCATCAATAAATTGGTTATAATCTGGCTGAGTTTGACTGGGTCTGTGAGGATAAAGGTCGGAATGGAATGGTCCAGCTTTAAATGTGTCTGAAGGCCTTTGTTTTTTGCTATGTCTCTGATTCCGTTGAAAGTGTTGGTTAAAAGCTGTCCCAGGTTTGTTTTTTCCGGGTTGTAGGTGATCTTTTTGGCTTCGATTTTGGAGTAATTCAAAATATCACTCACGATACCGAGTAAGGTTTTCCCTGAGACTTGGATGTTTTTGACAAATTCCGACTGTGTCTCTGTTAATCCCGTTTCTTGAAGGATGCCTGAAAAACCGATGATGCCGTTCAGAGGTGTTCGCAGTTCATGGCTCATGTTCATCATAAACTCGCTTTTCGCCTTGCTGGCTTGCTCTGCGTTCTTTTGCGCATTTTTCAGCTCTGTGATGTCTATGGAATATTCAATGATACCGATATTGTTGTTTTCATCGTCTTTTAACGGTGCCAAATACAATTTATACGCCTTTTTGTCTTTGACTCCGTCCTCATCTTTGTAATAGATTCTCGTTCGGATTTCCGTTAATTCGTCCAAATTATTCAAGCTGCATATTTCGCAAGGTTGTTTTCGATTGTGAAAGACATCATAGCAATGAAGCCCCTTCACCTGATTATCTGCTCGGGAGGTGTTTATTCGATTCAGTATTTCACTGTTAGCGGTGATAATTCGGTAATGACGGTCAACGACCACCAATTTTCCCGGCAATGCATCCAAAACACTTTGCAATAACGCTTTGTCCCGCCGTTCCCTTTCCTGTGCCTTCATATCCTCGCTGATATCCCTCGAGATTGTGACAACGACCCTTTCCCCTTTAAGTGTAAAGAGATGTGATCGGTTTTCAACCGGGATGATTTCACCGGCTTTATTCACATGTTCGCCTCTAAAAATATGCTCCCCGTTTTTAAGGAGTTCTTCCATGATATGGGGAATATTGATGACCATTCTATGGCTGTCGATGTCAGCGGGGATCATTTGCTTGAACTCTTTGAGTGTATAACCGAGCCTGGTCAAAGCGGCTTTGTTGGCTAAAATGAATCTTCCGGGCATACCCTTTTCGTCGATGCGATGGATGTAAATGGCATCGTAGGTGTTGTTGAAGACTTCTCGAAATCGTTCCTCGCTGTCTTTCAGCACTTCTTCGTAATAGACTTGATTGGTGATATCCCGGCTGTTGATATAAGTGGCGATGTGATGTCCCTTTTGGTCAAATTTATTGTTCAGCCGGTCATCAAGCCAGATGTAATCGCCATCCTTTCTTCTGATGCGATAGGAGTAAGTCTGGAAGTCCCTTTTTTCTTTCGTCACATTTTCGATGATCGTCTGAATCATTCTTTTATCATCCGGATGAACCATTTCATAGAATTGCTCTTTTGTAATGCCTGTTAATTCGTTCAAGTGATAGCCAAGCATCTTGGAATAAGAAGGGGATACATATTCAAAGATATTATTTCGAAAAAGGGCAACGCCGTCCGTTGTGTTTTCGGTCAGCAGTTGATAGATTTCTTTGTTTTTCCGGAGTTCTTGTTCGATTTGTTTTTCCATTACCGTTTTTCTTAAAGTGAAAAGGTGCATGCCGATTTGTTCAGAATGGGTGTTGATCAGCTTGTGGAGAATTGGGGGGGCGTTTTTTGCTTTCAAAGCGATAAAAAAACCTTCCAAGGCGTCCGCACTGCTGATTGGAAAGGCGGAACAACGATAACGGTCTTGGGTTTTCAGGAAGGCATCAAGAGCGTTAAAAGCCGAGTCTTTTTTTATCAAAGGCTTCAGTTGATCAAAAGTTCCCTCATCTAACGGTGAGAAACGTGGATCAATTTCGATTGTAATGTCCCGGAAGAGTTTTTTCAAAGTGGAGTAGTTGCCGTTGGCATCTGTTGGGGGGGTGTTGAAATATACCTGATGATCCTGCCCTTTTTCTTGATCGAACAGGAAAAATCCGCAAAAAGGCGAACGGGATAGTTTGGCAAATTGATTGGCTATTTCTTCAGGGCTAATGGTTTTTGAGAAAACAATATCATGGGAATTTTTTATCAAAATGCGCTCTGCGGTGACATCCGTAATCCAGGCATTAAAGCTGAGGTCTTTGTTCGGGATTAGGTGAACATGAATCCAAATATCGTGCTTGCTTAAAAATTGATCGAAATTTAACTCGATGCCATTGATCAGTGCCGTAGCCGTTTTGATCATCTCGTCGATTGGGTCTTTATCATGAACGAATTCTCGAAACGTTCGGCCGGTATAATAGCCGGTTTTTTCCCAGAAAAGTTGTTCAAAAGCGGTATTGACATGTAGAAATCGAATATCACAAGGTTCACCGGTACCATCGGTGATGATTTGTATATGGGCAAACCCGATAGAGGCCGAATCAACTGCATTATATTCCATCATCATCTGATCACCGCCTAAGAACGACAAGGTTTCAATTCCTTTGGGAATGGAGTACAAAGATCTTCGTGGCCTATTAAACCTTCATCTTTTTCAACAGATCGTTGACATCTTCTCTTTTTCGGATGAGTCTGCATTCATCTCCGCTGATAAGCACTTCAGCCGGTTTGGTTTCGGCATTGTAGTTGGATGCCATGCAATAACCATAGGCTCCGGTATCGTAGATGGCCAGCAAGTCTCCGGCATTCACATCTTCAATGTCTCTGTCAACGGCAATGCGATCCCCGGTTTCACACAACGCCCCTACGATATCCGCTGTAATCTGATCTTGAGATGGATTGACATGAAGGGGTTCAACGTGATGATAGGCGTTGTAAAGGGCGGGTCTGATCATATTGGACATATTGGCATCGCATACTATAAATGTTTTGAATTGTGTGACCTTTTTATATAAAACCTTTGATAGCAAAACACCGGCGGGTCCTAAAATAAAGCGTCCGATTTCCATCATAATGGGGCAATCCATTTCTTTTAAAATGGGAATGATCTGTTTTGAGTAGGTGTCGAGGTCTAAGTGGTCCCCATTTTTTTGGTAGTCAATTCCCCAGCCTCCGCCGATGTTGATGGCATTCAGCCTGGGGAAATCTTTCTTCAAGTCCTTTAACGCTTCAAAGGCTTCCTGATAAGCACCAATATCGAAAATATTGGATCCGATATGCGTATGAAGCCCCGTGATCAGACCGTTGTCAGCTGAAAGAAGGGCTCTGGCAGTGTCCATTTGAACGCCGAACTTGTTTTCTTTCAAACCCGTTGAGATATATGGATGGGTATGCGGATCCACATCCGGGTTTACACGAAGCATGAACAAAGGCAATTTTTCCACCTTCTCCAGTTCACGAATAATCTCCCGGATGGCTTCGTATTCCTCCTTGGAATCGATGTTGATGGAAAAGACACCTTCTTCGATCATTTCTTTGATAAATTCTTTGGTTTTACCGTTGCCGTTGACAACGATTTTATCAGGAGGCGTTCCCCCTTCCCTGGCGAGTATGTATTCATTCTTGTTGACAACGTCAATCCATGTGCCGTTTTTGACCAGATAATTGACCAAATGAATGTTGTTGTTGGCTTTCAAGGCGAATCCCAGATGAAATTCGCAAAGAGGGTTCATGATATCGTGAATCTGTTTAATCTGCTTTGAGATGACTTTTTCACTGTAGCAATAAAGAGGAGTTTGATACTTTTGCGCCAGTTCAAAAACATCCTGGCCTTCGATTTTAATCGTTTTACATTCTCTTCTTATCACATGATCACTTCTTTCATATCATTTTCCGAAAATTAACAGTTTAGAATTTCGGTTGATGTTGTATAATCCTTAAACGGGTTGTTGGATTATTATACCATTTATGGGGTCTATGTGTATATTTTCTTTCGGGAGGCGAAGAAGCAATGTTTAAAATGAGGCAAGAAGAATTGGATTATTTGATTAAAGGACTCTTTCGGGATGAACGTGTCGCTTATTACCGCTATCAGGCATATGAAGACAAGGGACTTAAAGTGATCGCTTTTGTGGATAGTCCTCAAGCGGGAGAAAGGCTGTCGGAAGCGGTCCGATCATTTTCTAAAGACATAGCGGTTCAGATCAAGATCATGGGTGATGACCTTCCTGGACAGTTGAAATACGCACAGGTTCAAATCCCGGTATTGGATGTTCGTAAGGATCCCCGTTTCAGGAGTGAGAGGGTTCGCCAGCTCATTTTTGGGGAGTGGATGAAGGTTTTGGAAATTGGAACTGATTTTTCAATGATTAAAGATCTCAATCATGGCTACATTGGTTATGCCCGGAATCAAGGAATAGCCTTTTGCTCCCCGGAGAAGATGAGAGAGATTTGTTCCAAACCGTTGTATCAAGTACATTCTCGGTTTGCTCAAATAGAAAGTCTTGAAAACATCACCAACAGCATGTGGATTGCCTTAGGGTCTAATGTCTATACGGATGATATCGAGAACCCGGCGTTTGAAACGGCAAATGGGTTTTATGAGTTAATCGAAGGAAGACTGGGGGTTGCCAGACGTTCTCAGGAAGATTTTGAAGATAATATTAGATATTTCATGGGAACCCCATATTTGTGGGGTGGTTCCACGGTGTTTGGAACGGATTGCTCCGGCCTTGTGGGCAGGCTGTACAATTTGGCGGGTAAAATCATACCACGGGATGCCGATCAGCAGGAAACAGCCTTGAAAGAAATTCAACCGGATGAGAGGAAATTTGGGGATCTCATTTACTTTCCCGGACATGTGGGCATGTATCTGGGGGGGGATTTGATGCTGCATGCCAATATTTATCACGGGGGAGTCAGTGTAGACAATGTGT
>CAYYNI010000091.1:0-8248 GCA_964472765.1 uncultured Thermotogaceae bacterium
ACAAACGCAACAAAAAGGAAAGACCGTATGTTTATCTTTACGGTCAGGAGGCGGAGGAATCCGCTTCCGCTTTACATAATAATTATTCCGTTGTTACCGTTGTCAGATATGACTTTATCGCCACTCAACTGCACAGGCAGCTATTAAAAACGGTTAATTCGCTTTTTAAAATAAAAAAAGGAGGACCTTCATTCGGTCCTCCTTTTTCTTTTTGTTTATCACTTTTTTTTGATGATCAGCAATTGGCTTTTAAAATGATTGGCATCCTTTGCCTTCACATCCAATTCTTGTCTGAAATCCAAATCAAGCCCATGGTTCATGAGAAAGGAACCTGAAAAGATTTGATCAGTTTGACTGATGTGATAAAGGCTTTTTTCTTCCAGTCCTTTCAACTTGATTCTCAGCACTTGAAACATGGATAGAGGCATTGGGTTTTTCAAACAAATGAGGACCGATTCAGTTGAATCGGGGGACAGATACTGGTTGATACTGAAGGATGTTTGTGAAGGAGACATTAGCCGATAAAGTCTGCCATTTTGTACCGTGTTTCTGATTTGTTTGTACTGGTTAATCAATTCTTTGGCAGTTTGCAGATCTTCTTTTGAGTACCCCGCAAGATCAGCACCTATTCCCATCGATCCCATCATGGCTGCGTGGAACCTATAAGTCATGGGATAACTGTTTTTGCCTCCCCAATCGGTGACCCAGCACATCATCACTTTTGGATTGTAACACAGGCTGAATCCTTCCTGAATAAACTGTCTGTCATAGGGGTCGGTGTTATCACTGGTCCAGAACTGATCGGCATATCTCATCATCCCAATATCTACCCTGCCTCCGCCGCCTGCACAAGATTCAAAGATGACATCATGATGTTTTGTTTTCAAAGTATCCCAAATCGTATAAAGATTTTCAATGTAATCAAACCACATTTTTTGCTGGTTTGCTTCTTCAGGCCAGCCGGCCTCAAAGACCGGACGGTTCATATCCCATTTGATGAAACGAATATCGTTTTCACTCAACAAGTGATCAACTGTATCTAAAACAAAGGCCTTGACGTCTTCCCTTGCGAGGTTGAGCATTAATTGATTTCTACCGGTTGTTCGGGGCCTATTGGGGAAATGGAGGACCCACTCCGGGTGTTGAGAGTATAACTGACTGTCAGGGTTAACCATTTCCGGTTCGATCCAAAGTCCAAAATCCATACCTTTGGTTTTACAATAATCGATCAGAGGTTTTAGTCCCCGGGGAAATTTTTGAGCGTTCACATGCCAATCCCCTAATCCGGAACGATCTGAGGAGCGTTCACCAAACCAACCATCATCCACCACAAAGATTTCCACTCCGATTTCAGCGGCTTTGTCCGCCAATGCTTTTTGGTTTTCTTCATTTACGTTGAAAGCGGTTGCCTCCCAAGAATTGTACAAGACTTTTCGAAGCTGATGGGCATTCGATTTTGGAAGGATTTGTTCGATTTGGAATCGATGTAATCTTGAGCTCATCTCGCCAAATCCATTAGAACTAAATCCCGATAAAACAACCGGTGAGGTAAGGCTCGCTGAGGGTTGAAGGCTATATTCAAAATCCCACTCGTTTAATCCCAAACTGATCTGAATTTGTTCATAAGGCTTTTTATTAAGGGCTATTTTCCAGTTCCCGCTCCAAGCCAGTTGGCCAAACCACACGTTTCCATGATCCTCAGTTGCTTTTTCATCAACGGCAAAAAAAGGATTGTGAAAATGACTGGTTCTACCCACTCGACTTTCCAAGATCTTTTTGCCTTCAGTGATAGGCTCTTTTGTCAAACGGGTTTCATGTGCCCACATTCCCGTCAGATGCGTTAAGGTGTATACATCAGAAGCGGGAAGGTAAAATGAAGCACTTTTAAAATTGACGATGGTGATTGGCAAATCCGAATGGTTTTCTAATTGAATAGACCGTTCCATAAGATCGTATGATTCATGTACTTTATAAAATGAAGTCAATGATAACCGATAGTATTCATCGGTAAAATGAATACTCAACAGATTATCCTGAATGTGATAGTCCTGATAATTGAGCGTGACATCCCTAACGCCATCGGCATAAACAACCTGTAAACAAGGTTCCGTTTGATTGGCTCCCCCACGAACCGGAATTTCATCGTTCCAATCCCACCAAGGGTTTTCTCGATAGGATTTCAAGTCCGGGTAATCATCAAAACGTGAGATTTTCTTTCCCCAATAACAATGTTTGATCTTGCCTGATTGGTGAATACCAAAGCTATAGGCTGTGTCGTTGGTTTCAAGAACCCATATTTTTTTTGACTCATCATAGGTAATGGGCATTCTGTTCCCTCCCCTTTTTCCATTCATACCGGATTATAGCAGGAAAACACAAGAATTCATCTATGAATGATTGGGTTATCTCGAATGATGATAGAGCTCTTTCACCTGAGGGTCATTTTCATACCGTTTGTACATGAGGTAGGCAATCAGCACGTTGATGGTATAAAAAACACCACTGATGACAAAAAGCGTGGTGTAGCCTTCGATACTGGCACCGACGATGTATCCGAAGAGCATGGCGGCGACAGCCCTTACTGAGTTATTCATCAGAGAGTTTAAACCGGCTATGGTGGAGATTTTATCTTTGGGGACATAGGAATTGATGATGGTGTTAATAATGGGGTTTCCGCTGTTCATAAGGACAAAACGCATGGCATAGACGATGATAAAAAGGATGGGGTTTCTAATGAAGGCCATTGAAAAGATTAACGGTACCACCAGTGTTTGAGTGACCAGTTTAAATTTCAAAGGTCCAAAATGGATTCCCAGGCGGTGTGTGAATACATTGCTGATGGCAGTACCCATTTGTGCAATCGCCAAAGCGATGCCTATCCCGAAGGTTGACATATTGAAAAGGTCTTTAAAGATGAGGTTTCCGAAGTGAATGAACAATCCCGCCCCAAAGCCAACGGTGACAGTGGTTAAAAAGTGAAAGACGATGATGACCTTTTGTTCTTTGTTAAAATGAGAAATATCGAAAATGGAACGGATGGAGCCGCAGATAAATTTGTCCTGAATGGCGAGTAAGGGTGCAAGCCCGAACAGATAACCTGCTATGGCTAAGAATAAGGTGTTTTGAAGTCCCAGCCAACTGCCAAAGGCTCCCCCCAAGAAATTCCCCAGAACACCCACGCCCATCATGATGCCAAAGTTCAGACCGATGACTTGAGCACGATTTTTAGGTAAGGTGAGATCAATGGCCAATGCCTGAACAACGGTGTGGCTTACAACCATAAAGCCGCCTTTAATGAATGAAAACAATAGGATGAGACTCATGTTGTTGGTGAGAATCATGGCCAAATTTGCCAGCGGAAAAAAGATTAAAGCAACGATTAAAATGCGTTTTCTCCCCAAAATATCGGCAAAGATACTGACGCCTAATCCCAAAATGGCCGCCCCCCAAAGAGAGGCCGAGGTGATATTTCCAACAACGGAGTTATTGAAGCCAATCTCACGAAAAAAAAGATTCAAGTCTGTTTGGATGATGGACTGCATGGTAACCGTTATCGCCGTATATAAATACAATAATCTGACTTGCACAAAGTGCCCCCTTACATAACTTCGGTTAACTAACCATTTATATCATATCACATCCAAGCCTGCAGTTCAAGCTGCTTAGTTCCAACCGTATTTTCCTTTGAACTCAACAAATCGGACTTGTTCCAGGATCTCTTGTTGAAAGGTTTGATCATCTTTTTTTCGGATTTTATAAAGGTTTTGGACCATGGGAGGCCCAACGGGGATGATCATGATTCCGTTGATGGACAATTGTTCGATCAAAGGCTCCGGAACTTGGGATGCAGCAGAAGTACAGATAATTCGATCATAGGGGGCGTATACAGGCCAGCCTTGAGAGCCATCATCGACTTGAAAGCGGCAGTTTTTATACCCCAAACGATGCAGCCTTTCTTCGGCCTGAGAAGAAAGGGCTTGAATACATTCAACGGTATATACTTGAGAGGCAAATTCAGCCAGTAAACAAGTCTGATAACCGCTTCCGGTTCCGATTTCGAGAACGGTTTCCGTTCTCGAAAGCTCAAGGGCAAATGTCATGAAAGCAACTAAGGACGGTTGCGAGATAGTTTGTCCGTACCCGATGGGTAAAGGTCGATCTTCGCTGGCAAACTTCGCTTGATCAGTATCGACGAAAGCACTTCTGTCAATTGTTTTCTGAAAGTCTGATATTTCTTTAAGGCTTATCCCAAAATGATCACCTAAACTTAATGATATCATCAAGAGGTTAGGAAAAGCAATACGCCAAATAAAACATCACTCTTTTTTTTGACAAAAAAGAGTGATGCTTTGATAAATTCTGAAGGGTGTACTTTTAATGTTTTTTTCAAAAGGCGTTGAAAATATTTTAGTGATTTAATCGAATGTTTAGAGAAAAGAAAGGGCACCCCAATAGGGATGCCCGATCAATTATCTGTGATCTTTTACCAACGGCCTCGGCCAAAACCACGTCCACGGCCTCTTCCCGGTCCAACCCCAAAGCCACGTCCAAAGCCTCTACCGAAGCCTCTGCCATAGCCGATACCCTGAGCATCGAATGTTTGATTTTCAGGTGCGTTCTGTTGTGTGTTGTCTATATTGGCGTTTTGCGCATTAACGTTTACTCCGGCACATCTTCCAAGGCCTCTACCGGTCATGGGTCCTTCACCATTGGGTCCTCTTCTGTCAAATCCCGGCATGGTTAACACCTCCTCATATATATGTAAATTACATATATATGATAACATATTTTTTCATCTATTTCAAGAGGTAGAAAATATTACCCAACCATTCGTGAAAAGCGTCTGAAAAAGTATCTAAACAACCACTGCTTGGCAGAAATGAGGCTAAACTCATGGGGACGTTTTCCACCCTGTAATCGCCTGGATATGGAATGAGACTGATATCGGTTCGACCTTTTTCATCAATGACCTTTCGGAAAGTATGATAAGATCTGGGCATATGTAGTGCGGAGGTAACTAAGATAATATTTTTGACGGTTTGTTCAATTAGCTCCAAAGAATAAACGGCGTTTTCCCAGGTAGTTTTGGATTTTTCTTCTAACCTAATCATTTTTGAAGGAACTCCCCAACTTTCCAAGACCGTTCCCATTACTTTCGAGATGGATTTTCCTTCTTGATCGTAAACATTACCACCTGCTATGATGATCTCAGAACCGGTCTTTTTATAGATTTGAAAGGCTCTATAAAGACGCATCATGGAATGAGGGCCAATTTGATCGTAGATTTCTCCTCCTGATTGGACACCTCGAATTACCCCGCCGCTAAAAACGACAATAACAGTTTGTTCACCTTGAATATTCTGGAGTTCCGTTTCAGAGAATTGATACTCATAAGGAAGCACCAACAGTTTGATGGACAGATCGGTAGAAATAAAATAAAACCCACAAGCAAAAATCAGAAAAAGGAAAAACAACTTCCTTTGTTTTTTGATAAGAAAAATCAAAGCTATAACGAAAAAAATAGTGATAAAAAGACCAGGTATTTCCAGAAAAGACGATACCAATTTTTGTAAATAGAGCAAAACGAATTCCCCCCTCTGTGATATACTTGTTAGATTTGAAAAGGTTCTTAAGCAATCTATTATACATGTTTTAATAAGAAAAGAGGGTAAAAATGCATCAGAGATTTGTTTGTTTTTTAGGTCGGAACAAAAAAGGCTTTTTGTTGCTATTTATGATTATCAACATCATTTCATTGATTGGCTTATTGAGAATAACAATCAATACGGATTTTGACCTTTTTATGCCAAAAAACTCTCAGGCTTTGAAAGAATATGAGGAAATGATAGAAACATTTGGAAGTTCGCAACAGTTACTGTTTCTCATTAAATCGGATCAAGATAAAGATGTTGAATCTTTGCAAACGTTTTTTTCCATTCAGCAATCATTATCGGAGATTGAAGGAGTAAATCTGGTTAATGGGCCTGTTCCAACTGTTATTCCAGCAGGACTAGGTGTTCAAAAAGTACAAAAAATCGATGGTTCCAATAGCAGGCAAATTATAGAATACATATCAAAATTGGGAAGCATGCAGTCATTTTATAAAAAAGAAGATGCCAATTATGGACTATTTACAATCCTTCCTGATGAATCATTTGTTGATTCCGTTGCTGAAAAAGCAGTTCAAATCATTGATAAAAGAGAATTGGAATACTATAAAAGTGGGGAATATTATCTTCAGTCTTCCATATTTGAATATATTTTAAGAATTTTGTTGATTATTCCACCTTTTGCGATTTTCTTTTTGTTGTTGGTATTCACATGGAAGCTTGGTGATATCAAAAGCGCATTCCTATCACTTTTACCTGCCGGTATTGGCGCTTTATGGACCATGGGGTTGTTAGGGTGGTTATCTCTTGATTTATCTGTTATAACCGTTTTAACACCTGTTTTTACCATTGTGATGGGGAGTGCTGACGGACTTCATTTTATGTCGCATTTTAAGGATGAATTGAAATCCGGTAAAGATAAAAAGACTGCTCTTGCTCTGACACTTGAAAAAGTAGGTTGGCCAATGATCCTGACCACTTTGACTACCGCAGCCGGGTTTTTGTCCCTTTTGGTCATTCAATCAGAACCCATGAGACAACTGGCTTTTGCAGCAAGTATTGGCATCAGTCTTGCCGGTATTGCAACTTGGGTTTTTCTTCCATTGATTTGTCTGTTTTTAGGAAGATTTAAGCAAAAAAAGCAAATACGAAAAGAAACGGATGATCTTATCACAAGATCTTTGAAAAAATCTATGGGCAAAGGTTCATTTCTCATCACTATCATCATTTTTATTTCCTTTATTCCCGGTTTGTTTTTGATTAAAACGGATCTGAATATGATTAATCTCTATAAACCAAGCACAGAGATTAGAAAGAATATAGATAAGATTGAGATGGTAACAGGAGGATCGGTCCCTATCTTTATTGAATTTGTCACAAAACAAGATCCCCTGGATCCTGGAACTGCTAAAGTGGTTTTAACACTGGAAGAGCAATTAAAATCATTAGATGTCGTTTCAAAAACACTTTCAGTTTATGAGGTCTTTTCTACAATGAATAAAGCTATATTTGGTTCAGAGCAATCCTACTACCCCCAAAATAAAGCTCAGATCAATCTCATGGCTTCCTTACTACAATCAAACCAACCGGAACAAATCAACAGCATCCTTATACGAGACAAAGGTATAGGACGAATTGTGGTTTTTCCAAAAAACCTGAACAATAAAACACTAACTTATATTGAAAAGACACTTAAAGCTACTTCGTCAGAAGAAGTAAAATTCAAGGCTTTAGGAATGATGTTCATTATGAAAGAGATGAATGACAGGATCATTCCAGATCAATTAAATTCAATACTGTTAGCTATTGGGTTAGTGTTTCTTCTGATGGTCATCACTCTTAGGAAACTAAAACTGGCTTTGATTGGTATTGTTCCCCTTGGAGTAACCTTGATAGCGCTTTTTGGTTTTATGGGATATACCGGTATTGAATTGAGCATTGTCACTTGTACCATGGCCAGTATAACCATTGGAGTTGGTGTAGACTATTCCATTCACTTAACATCTCTCTTCAAGTACTATTACTATGATAAAAGGGTAAATAACGCAGCAGATCTGGCGTTTGAGTATGTACAAAAACCTGTTATCGCCAATGCACTCGGATTGGCTTTGGGTCTTTCTTCACTATTGTTTTCCCCTCTCCAATTCCATACCTATTTGTCCATGTTGATGTGGGTGACAATGATCATTAGCTCTTATGTTTCGTTGACTTTTTTGCCTACACTTTTAAAGAAAGTCTTTAGATGAGTAAATCATTCAAGGAATATCTTAAAACTCCGATAACTCATTGAGCACTAAAAAGGTAAAGGGATGATAATATGGCAGATATGAGCATCTTTTCAATATTGAATACAGGCGTTTTAGGGACATACACGGCAAAATTGGCGATGAGTGTGACCGCTCACAATATCTCAAATACTAATACACAGGGGTATTCCAGGCAGCGTCCTCAAATCGTATCAACGGCGCCTTTGGTATCCACCTCACTCACACAGCCTAATGTACCATTGGCACTTGGTACCGGATCCATGGTGAAAAGAATAGAACGGGTGAGAGATCAATTTCTTGACACGCAATTTAGGGTTATTACTGAAAATCATAGCTATTGGGACAATATGTCCAGCAATCTGCATTATATGG
>CAYYNI010000092.1:0-8177 GCA_964472765.1 uncultured Thermotogaceae bacterium
CCACAATGGCCACATCCAAACTCTCCAAAATACTGGTGGTGAATTCTTTGTGATAGTTCAACAGAGAACTTTGTCTTTCAAGTGACATGGTTTTGGATTTCAGTTCTTCGTAATTTTGAACGTTTTCGATGGCTAATCCCGCATTATCGGCAAAAATTTTAAGTACATCTATTAAATTGACGGATATTTCCTTACCAGAGAATCGGTTATCCAAGATCAAAACACCTACGGTTTCAAATCGGCCAACCAAAGGAACGACAACAAATTCCTCAGTACCCAGCAACGTCGCCAATTCTCTGTATTCATTACCCCATTCTTCCACAATTTCAGGGATGACTTTGACAATCTTTTTTCTGGCCACCACCTTTTCAAAGACGATATGGCTTTTATACGGAAACACTCGGTTTTTGATGGTATGATCCGCAAAATCATCGATGTCCATGGTTAAGGCCTTTTCACGCAGATATTGGGTAAAATTGCCCAGGCCGTAATGTTGATTGGATGTGGTGCTGATGTTGGCTGCCAGTTCGTCCTCGTTCATGATCCCCATCCAGTATTTGGCTACCAGCGTTTGATTCCGGTCATTTTTATGTAAGAACAAAGCCCTGTCAAATCCCAAACCCCTTTGAGAGGTAATGCCCAGCAGCATGATGCTTTGAATGTTTTTCACATCGTAACTCTCACGCATGGCACGATTGATGTACGTCATGTTTTTCAGCCACTGAACCTGTTCTTTTTGCTGTGACAGCAGCCTTTCGTTGGCCAGGGTCAATGCCCGGAATTTTTTGTTTTCCCTGGACAGTTCAGACAGGTACTTTAATTTTGAAACACCCAGTGAAATCCGGGAGGCAATATCCTCTAACAGCGCCAAATCAATTTCGTCAAAGTGCTTATAGGGTCTGTAAAGAGGTTGGTCTTTTCGGTTGATCAGAATGATGACGCCGTAGATATCGTTGTCGTGATATAAAGGGGCGGCTATTGCGGATTTGATGTCAACATCCAGCATATCAAGCGCTGCACGAGGATCTTTTTTTGCCGAGATGGATAGAACGGGTTCTCTGTTATCAAAACACCATCCCACCATTCCGTGATTGACCGGGATGGCTTCCCGAAGGATCTGCTCTTTCTTGATACCATACCAATAGCTGATTTCTAGTTCTTCTTTATCGTTTTTAAGCCAAATAGAGGCGTTTTCAACATTTAACATGGAACATGTCATATTCATGGATTCCCGATAAAGGGTTTCTTCGTCCCTTGATTGATTGACCAGTTCATGCAAACGAGTTAGTGAGAGCAATTTTCCGGTGTTTTCCTTAAAAAGGCGATTTTCAATGGATATTTTTACAACTTTGCCGATAGAACGTAAAAGCTCTGTCAGATTTTTCAGATTAAGGGACTCGACCTCATCATCATAGCCAAACACAATCATTCCGACAAATTGATGATTATCGATGATGGGGAATAACGACAATTTTGTGGAATGGATAAAGTCGAATACAACCTGTCCCGCTTCGTTTTCAATTTTTACAATGTTTCCACGTTTCAACTGCTGATAATTGGGTATATCAATTACCTTTATTTTTAAAACTTTTACCAGTGCTTTATCTAAGGTGGAAATGCCGAACAAACGAAAGGCTTGTTTTTCGTTTTCAAAAATGAAAACAGCGCATTCATTAGCTGAAAAATGATACGATAATTCTTCAGCCAGCTCGTTGACGCCTTCATCTGAGTTTACGATGTCTAAGTTTATTAAAGTTTTAAACAATCTCAACTGATCACTCATATACAGACTCCTATCTGTGCTTTATCCCCATGTATCGGTATTCGTACAAAACGAATCAGATGATTTGCTAAAAAGAGGGATTTGGCTAATGGAATTATATCATAACCATGAGGTTGTTCTGGATGATATGCAAATAATTTCAAAAACAGCTCCACCTCAACGGACAGTCAGAATTTTGAAGAGAAGGGAAGATTTAATGAACGAGAAAACATAAAACCAGACAATGCCCTTTAAAAGGCTCTTACAACGAATATAAACGAAAAGTAAAAAAACACTCAGCACTCGACAAAGTCATTCATTTTTGTTATCATATAATCGAATAAGGTTAAAAAACAATAGGCGTTAACATATTAGGAGGGATGGTAAATGATTAAAAAGAATTACATTCTTGCACCAGGACCAACACCCGTACCAACAGAAGTTTTATTGGCGGGAGCACAGGAAACGATTCATCACAGAACACCGCAATTCCTTAACATCCAGAAAGAAACCCTGGAAAAGGCGAGAATGCTTTTTCAAACCAAAAACAACGTTTTTGCATTAGTTTCCACCGGAACCGGTGCAATGGAAGCAGCCGTTGCAAGTACAGTAGCCAAAGGCGACAAAGTCATCGTCGTTGACGGCGGAAAGTTTGGTGAAAGATGGGGAGATCTTTGTAAGGCGTTTGAAGCGGAGATTGATTTGATTAAACTGGACTGGGGCGATTACGTCACACCCGAACAGATTAAAGCAGCCCTTGAGAAAAATCCTGATACGGTAGCGGTTTTTGCAACCCATAGTGAAACTTCCACGGGAACTGTCAACCCCATCGAAGAAATTGCCGCAGTTGTAAAAGATTACAAAGCATTAATGGTTGTGGATTCCGTCAGCGGATTACTGGCAGAACCCCTTAAAATGGATGAATGGCATGTGGATATTGTTTCCACCGGTCTTCAAAAGGGCGTTATGCTTCCTCCGGGTCTGGCACTTGTTGCCTTAAGTGACAAAGCCATCGCCAGAGTCAACGAATGCCCCAACAAAAACAGGTATTATTTTGATCTGAAACAGTATATTAAAAAGTATCCGGATTCCCCTTATACGGCCGGAGTCAATTCCATCTACCAGCTCCATGCCGCATTGAAAATGATCGAAGAAGAAGGCATCGAAGCAGTATGGGACAGGCACAGAATTCTCGCTGATGCTACAAGAGCCGGTGTAAAGGCGATGGGCTTGGAACTGCTTTCCAAAAAGCCCGGCAACGTCACAACGGCTGTGCTCTCCCCGGTTGACACGGGCAAACTCACCAAATTGATGCGAGACAAATACGGTGTCACCATGGCAGGCGGACAAGACCATTATAAAGGAAAGATATTCAGAATGGCACACTTGGGTTATATGAGCAAATTCGATACCATCATCGGGTTAGCCGCATTGGAAATGGCCTTCAACGAACTCGGACACAAAGTCGAATTGGGTGTAGGGGTCAAAGCCGCAGAAGAGGTCTTTTTGAAAGAGGGTGTTTGATGTGGCATTCAAAATCCATGTCAACGATCCTTTAGATGCCAATGCCATGAAGGCGCTGCAATCCTATGCAAAGGCTGAAGTGACTGCCGAGCATTATGATCAGGACGAATTGGCAAAAAAGATCCTCCCTTATGACGTTTTAGTGGTTAGAAGTGCTACCAAAGCCACCAAAGAGGTTATTGAAGCGGGAAAAAACCTGAAAGTGATCGCAAGGGCAGGAACCGGTCTGGATAACGTGGACCTTGAAGCTGCGAAAAATGCGGGAATCAAAGTCATCAATACGCCCGGAGCCAACTCCGTCAGCGTTGCCGAATTAACCATCGGTCTCATGCTGGGCCTTTTCAGACAGATTCCCAGAGGCACCAACGGCCTGAAAGAAGGTCTTTGGGAAAAGAAAAAAATGAAGGGATACGAACTGTACAAAAAGACAGTCGGGGTTATCGGATTTGGAACCATCGGCAGACAAGTTGCAGAAAGACTGTTGGCCTTTGGCTGTAAGATCATGGCCTATGATGTCGTTCAAAACAGCGGCGGATTGGATGTTCAATTTGCCGAGCTGGATGAAATTTATAAAAACGCCGATATTATTACCATTCACACGCCCCTTTTACCCGCTACAAAAGGTCTGATCGATGGACAGGCATTTAAACTGATGAAACAGGGTGTCTTCATCATCGATGCTGCCAGGGGCGGAATATTGGATGAACAGGCACTTTGTGACAATCTTGAAAGCTCAAAGGTTGCGGGAGCGGCTTTGGACGTGTTTGCAGTGGAACCGCCAACCGATGAACTGAGAAAAAAGTTAATTGCTTTTGACAACGTCGTTTGCACCCCTCATATCGGTGCTTCTACTTACGAAGCCCAGGAAAGAGTGGGAGAGCAAATCGTCGAGAACCTCATCAACACATTAGAATCAATGTAATAAAGAGAAGTAGATAACAATAGACCAAGCAAAAAAGGCACTCATAGAGTGCCTTTTTTGGCATTTCATCCATCAAAAAAACAGCAAAATGTTTAGAGAAAGTGACAAAAACAAACGAATATACAATAATATTGTGTTAAATCAGGACTGTAATGATGCTTGAAGAATTTACATTGGTAACAGAAGATTCAGTGACGGGGGCTGTTTATCCAGTATGTCAGTATGTTATAATCTTTCAATTCAAAATGGATTGACGATTGGGTACCAAATCATGATGACCATCACTTAAAACGGAGGTGTAACAATGAAAAAAGTTTTATCATTGGTTATTTGTTTCTCCCTGTTTTTCTCGGTGCTTTTCGGACAAGTCTCACAAGAGATTGCGGTTCCTTATGTTGAAAGCAAAGGGATCATCAGTGAGTGCACAACAGAACCGCTGACGTATGATGTTTTTTACAAGGCTGTACAGTTGGCTTTTCCTGGAGCAGAGATTACTTTCGAACCGAGTGCCGATCAAGTGCTCCGAAAGGATTTTATCGTTAATATGGTAAACATTCTTGGTTTGGAAGACGATGCGATGTCTTTTGAAGGGGTTTACACATGGGCAAACGATGAGCGTTCAATTCCTGAGGCTTATTTGCCATATTTTACGTTGGCCTATCAGAGTGACAGACAGTTGTTGGATTACCGTTATGGTCAACTGGCAGCCCCTTTTAAGGCGATTACAGAAATCGAAGCCGCCAGGGCAATTTACTCTGCCATTTTCCCGCCACAACAAGGTGGGCAGGTTGTGACTGCAGTAACAGCGGATCCTCCCGGTTTCAACACCCTTTTTACCTCTTCGGGATTAACGTGGACACTTTGCAACATTTTGGGAGACGGTTATCTGGGAACCAACGAAGACGGTTTCTACATCCCCAGAATGATAACAGAGATTCCTACGGTAGAGAACGGCCTTATCCAGATGCTTGACAATGGTGGAATGGCCATTACCTACAATATCAGAAAAGGAATGAAATGGCACGACGGTGTGGAAATAACCGCTCATGATGCTGCATTCCAATGGGAAGTCATGGTGTCGGATGCACCGGTTACCTCCAACTATTACGAGCAAATGGTTCAAAAAGTAGAAATCAACGATGATTACAGTTTTACCATCTATTTCGATCAACTCATGGCAGACGGAAAATTCGGATCATCTGTTTACGGTTATTACTTCGGATGGTTCCAACTGCCTGAACATGTTTACAGAGAGGGATTTGAAGAGGCAAAAGCGTCCGGTAAATGGGATGCCTTCGCCAATGATATTACCAGAAATCCTGTATTATCAGGTCCTTACAAGCTGAAAGAATACAAAGAAGGCCAGCACGTTGTTCTTGAGGCCTTTGATGAATTTTACATGGGAAGACCCAATATCGATACGGTTATCTTCAGGATCATTCCCGATTCTGATTCCATTTTCGCCTCTACCTTAAACGGGGAAATCGATGTGGGAAGATATACGCTTGATCTTAAACAGAGTTTGCAGCTGAGAAATCAAAAATCAGATATTTACAACGTATTCCTGACGCCCAACGTTGCTTATCAGTGTATCGACTTGAACTTCAGAGATCCAAAAGACCTTTCAAAACCCAATCCGCTTTTCGGTGATATTCGGACCAGACAGGCATTCCTGTATGGGCTGAACCGAGAACAGATAAACAATATCGTTTTCCAAGGGGAAGCTGATATCGTCGATACATGGATAACAGAGCTTCACATGATGAGAGAGGCTTTGAAAGATCCTGCAATTAAACATTACGAGTACAACCCGGCCAAAGCAAAACAGTTGATGGAAGAAGCGGGTTGGAAGTTGAATAAACAAGGCTATTATGAGAAAGACGGAAAAGTGTTTGAATTCAACCTGATCGGTGGGGCAGGAAGTACGATGACTGAAACCCTGTCACAGCTTATACAGGGGATGCTGAAGGCTATCGGTATGAAAGTCAACATCGATTTGAAACCGGCTTTGGTTCTCTGGACAGAAGTCATGCCTTACGGTAATTTCGATGCCCTGCTTACCGGTTGGGGTTATGGTATTAGCGATGAAGCTTCCAACTACTGGGGTTCAGGAAGTATTCCCAGCGATGCCAACGGATTTGGCGGAACCAATTATACCGGATGGGCCAACGCAAGAAACGACGAAATCCTGGATGAGTTGACTCGAACCATGGCAGCGGATAAAAAATTGGAGCTCTATACCGAGCATTTTAAAATTTGGACGGAAGAATTGCCGGTTATTCCTCTAATGGCTGATCCCACACCGCATTTTGCCAAAAAATACATCAGAAGCTTCAGTTCCACATACGATGGCGGATTGGGCTGGGTTATACAGAATTGGTATATCGAAAAATAATACTTTCTTTTGAGGCGGCCGATTCAGGCCGCCTGTTCATAATTTGAATGAAAAGGGTGATATAGATGGATTTTCAATATCTGATCAAAGATATTCCGGACTATCAGTATTTTTATACCGTTGAGGAAATGGACAGACGTTCCAAGGCATTAGCTGAAAAATATCCGGAACAGGTCAAATGTTATAAAGCTGGAGAATCAAGAAATGGACACGATATCAACGTGCTGGAGATTGGAAAGGGGTCAAAAAACGCCCTGCTTTTTGGATGCCCGCATCCAAATGAACCCATTGGCGCCATGATGCTGGATTTTCTTTCTGAACGATTGGCCACTGATGAAGCGTTAAGAGAAAAATTTGATTACACCTGGCATTTAATCAAAGTCATTGATATCGATGGTACGAAATTAAACGAAGGCTGGTTTAAAGACAGCAAGTCCATTAAAAGTTATGCAAACGATTTTTACCGACCACCGGGACACGAACAAATTGAATGGACTTTCCCCATCGATTATAAGACATTGCATTTCAACAGTCCATTGCCTGAAACGCAAGTACTGATGAAGCTGATCGAGGAAAAGAAGCCGGAGTTTATGTTCTCGTTGCATAATGCGGGATTCGGAGGGGTTTACTATTACATTACGGATAATGCCCCTGAATTGTACCCGATTTTTAAAGAGCTTCCCAAATTAGTCAATCTGCCCCTTTCTCTCGGAGAACCGGAAGCACCTTATTTGGAAGCGTATGCACCCGCTGTTTACAATCTTTCTTCCATTACACAGGAATACGATTATATCGAAAAAAACAGCGATATGGATCCCGCCCAGATCATTACAGCGGGAACCTGTTCCGATGAATATGCCGCAAAAAAAGCCGGAACCTTCACATTAGTCTGTGAAATGCCTTATTACTATGATTCCAGGATTGAGGACTTATCCGAATCCAATATCACAAGAAGAGAGGCACGGCTGTACAACGTGAGAAATTCTATGGAGAACAGTCAAAAAATAAAGGAAATACTCGATGCCATCGAGGACGAAATTCCAAATAAACAGGATTCCCCCTTTTATCGGGCAGTTTCCCATAGCTTAAAAACAACGGTTCCGTATTTGAAGGCCGAAGAAAAAGAGATTATGACCAACCCTGACATGGAAAGAAAAGCCAAGGTTTCCGAGGTCTTTGACAACAAAATCGTTTCCCAGTTCTATCAGGGTTTGATGCTGGGTATGTTCAAAAGACTGCTTCATGAAAGTGCCCAAGGGGGGTCAAGTCTGCTGATGGAAAAAAGAGATGAAGTGGACAAACTCTTTGACCAGCATTTTGAACAGCTGGAAAAACAGTTGAATTACAAACCTATTCCCATTAAGGATTTGGTCACGGTTCAATTGCTTGCCGGGCTGTCAACGGCAGATTATGTACAAAGGAAAGGGAAAAAATAATCACAGAAGGGGAAATACTATGAAAAGTTATTTTTTAAAAAGAGCCCTTGAACTGATACCCATATTTTTTGTGATCTCTTTTATCATCTTCATGCTTTTGAATGCCATGCCGGGGGATCCCCTTCTTCAAATGCGAAT
>CAYYNI010000093.1:0-8152 GCA_964472765.1 uncultured Thermotogaceae bacterium
GAAAAGAGTGTTTCCATGTCCTGGATCATCGCCTTGGCGGTGATTATCCTTTTGGGAATGATTGGCATCGTGTTTGCCATCGCTTTGCCCAAGTTCAAGAAGATACAGAAGTTGATCGACCGGCTGAATCTGGTGACCAGAGAAAATCTATCCGGACTCATGGTCGTTCGAGCCTTTAATACCCAAAAATTTGAAGAAAAGCGATTCCGTGAAGCCAATGAAAACGTCACCAAGACGGATCTTTTCGTCAACCGAGTCATGGTATCCATGATGCCGATTATGATGCTGGTAATGAATGGCATCGTCCTTTTGATCGTTTGGGTAGGCGCAAAACAAATCGAGCAATCCTCTCTGCAGGTTGGTGACATGATGGCCTATATTCAATATGCCATGCAGATTATCATTTCATTCCTGATGATGACGATGATTTTTATCTTCATCCCAAGGGCTTCTGTTTCTGCCAACCGTGTTCATGAAGTCCTGAAAGTGGAGCCGGAGATCACCGATCCTGAAAATCCCACACTATTCCCAAAGGACTTCAAAGGAGAAGTCGAGTTTAAAGACGTTTGTTACCGTTTTCCAGGAGCCGAGGAAAACATATTAAATCATATCAGTTTTACAGCCAAGCCCGGAGAGACCACAGCGATTATCGGGTCAACGGGGTCTGGAAAATCCACCTTGCTGAACATGATTCCCAGATTTTACGATGTTTGCCAAGGCCAAATCTTGTTGGATGGAGTGGATATCCGAGATGTCAAACAACACGATTTGAGAGATCATATCGGTTATGTTCCCCAGAAAGGGGTTCTTTTCAGCGGAACCATTGAATCCAATCTGAAATACGCCGATAATGATGCCACTGTGGAGGAAATTAAAAAAGCAGCTGAAATAGCCCAGGCCACTGAATTCATCGAGCAAAAAGAGGAAAAGTATCAAACGCCCATCTCTCAAGGCGGTATCAACGTATCGGGAGGTCAAAAGCAACGATTATCAATAGCCAGAGCACTGCTGAAAAGGCCTGAGATATTCCTGTTTGATGACAGTTTTTCAGCTCTTGACTTTAAAACAGATGCCGCATTAAGGCGGAAACTCAAGCAGGAAACGGGAGAAAGTACCCTGATCATCGTCGGACAGAGAATTGCAACCATCAAGAATGCCGAACAAATCCTGGTTTTGGATGAGGGAAAATTAGTTGGCAAGGGCAGGCATGAAGAATTGATGAGGAGTTGCCAAACGTATCAGGAGATTGCAAGGTCTCAGCTTTCAGAGGAGGAATTGTCATGAGTCAGGACAATCATAAAACAGACAAACAACCCAGAAGACACGGCGGACCTGGCGGCGGACCAGGAATAATGGCCGGCGGCGAAAAAGCGAAGAATTTCAAGGCAACACTCCAGAAATTGGTAAAAGAATTAAATCAATATAAAGCACTGGTTTTTATGGTATTCATTTTTGCCGCCTTAAGTGCACTTTTAATGATCGTTGGTCCGAAAGTGTTGGGAACCATCACAACGGAGTTATTCGAAGGTCTGATGAATAAAATCAGGGGAACGGGCGAAGGGATTAATTTTGATTCCATCAAACAAACGATATTGATTCTGCTTGGATTGTATATCACCAGTACCCTGCTGGCTTATATACAAGGATGGATCATGTCCGGCGTTTCCGCAAAGGTTACCTACAATTTCAGGGAAAGAATCTCCCTTAAAATCAACAAATTGCCGTTGAAATACTTTGATCAAACATCCCAGGGCGAAGTGTTGTCCAGGGTAACCAATGACGTGGATACCATCAGTCGAACGCTGAACCAGAGTTTAACCCAGATGATCACATCCCTGACCACCGTAATTGGCGTTATTTTTATGATGTTCTCCATCAGCTGGCAAATGACCCTGGTGGCATTGTTAATTTTACCGCTTTCGGCTTCACTTATTGCGTTGGTTGTCAAACAGTCCCAGAAATACTTTAAAAAACAGCAGGATTATCTGGGTCATGTGAATGGCCATGTTGAGGAAATGTACGGCGGACATGTGGTTGTGAAGGCCTTTAACGGGGAAGCGGATAGCATTGAGAAATTTACAGGATTTAACGATGAACTCTACGATTCAGCCTGGAAATCTCAATTTTTGTCCGGTATGATGATGCCCATCATGATGTTTGTGGGAAATATCGGGTATGTCCTGATCAGTATTCTTGGCGGATGGTTTGCCGTCAAGCGGATCATCACCGTGGGGGATATTCAAGCGTTCATTCAATATGTCCGGCAATTCACCCAGCCCGTCGCTCAGATTGCCAACATCATGAACATCTTTCAGCAAACAGCGGCAGCGGCCGAAAGGGTGTTCGAATTTCTTGAAGAAGACGAGGAGATTGATGAAACAACAAACCCGGTTAAAAATGTGGCGCACAACGGAAATGTGGCGTTTAAGCATGTAAGATTCGGGTATGATCCGGAGAAAATCATCATCAAAGATTTTTCATGCAAAGTCAACAAAGGCCACAATATCGCCATCGTTGGTCCGACCGGTGCGGGTAAAACCACCATGGTAAAACTGCTCATGCGATTCTACGATGTCAATTCCGGTGAAATTCTTCTGGACGGGCACAATATCAAAGACTATACCCGATACGACCTGCGAGAAAATTTCGGTATGGTTTTGCAGGATACATGGCTTTATAATGGCACCATCTGGGACAATATCAAGTACGGACGCCTTGATGCGACGGACGATGAAATCCTTGCAGCTGCAAAAGCAGCCCATGTGGATTCATTTGTGCATATGCTGCCCGATGGCTACAATCTCATGCTGAATGAGGAAACCACGAATGTTTCACAGGGACAAAAACAGTTAATCACCATTGCTCGTGCGATTCTGGCCGATCCCAAAGTTCTGATCCTGGATGAGGCCACCAGTTCAGTTGACACGAGAACAGAAGTTCAAATTCAAAAGGCCATGGCCAATCTGATGAAAAACCGGACCAGCTTTGTCATTGCCCACCGATTGTCCACCATTCGAGATGCCGATCTGATTCTGGTGATGAATGAAGGGGATATCGTGGAACAGGGCAATCACCAGGAATTGTTGGAACGTGATGGTTTCTACGCTGAGCTTTACAAAAGCCAGTTTGAAGAAGATTTTGTGGAAACTGATGAATTAATTTAAAAAAATATGAATAAAAAAACCTCTCCTTTTAATGGGAGAGGTTTTTTACATTGTTTGAGAGATAAATACTCAATTTTGCTATGCATATATAATATCCGAAAGAATGGTCAACCTTGTTTTAGCGAACGACCGTTTCATTTTCAACTGTTAATAGATAAAGTTTTGTAAGATATAATATAAATGGCAAATCTTAACAGAAAAGTTACATATATTCCTAGCTTGACTCCTATGTTTTCTGTTATAATAGTAAGATATAATTCTAAAAATATTTTGAGAAAGTCATTTCGAAAATTTTCATGATTTTTTTTGATTAAAATGAATATCAAATGATACGATAGCGATCCTTGTTTGTTTTAATCTTTATCTGAACAAGAGCTTTTATATTGCAATCAGAGATCTTTTATTTTACTATCATTCTTTTTAGCTTTATTACCGGTCTCTTTAAATTACTGAAACCTCATAAGGCTAACACTATAGGAGGGATATTATGAAAGGATTTAAAAAAAGTTTTCTTTTTACGCTTGTCCTATTGGTTTTTCTGTCTTTGGGGTTATCTGCTACCACGATGGGAGAAATCCAACCACTGCCTTTATGGGAAAAGGATTCTACACATGACACCCAAAGGATTGTTATTATAAGTGATCTTCATCTTGGTGTAGATGACAGTTTTTCCGAAACGGTTAAAAACAAAGCTCTTCTTGTAGATTTTCTGGAAAGACTCGTAGTCAGCAACATTGACGAGCTTGTTATTGCCGGTGATTTGCTTGACGAGTGGTTCGTACCGCTCTCATATCCGCCAATTACAGATTTGGAAGCATTCTTTACGAAGGTTGCCGATAATAACGCTTCAATCATGGCAGCTTTTGAAAAAGTTATTCAAAGCGGCGTCAAAGTCTTTTATGTTCCGGGCAATCATGACCTGCTTTTGGAAGCAGAAACACTTTCAAAACTGATTCCGGGGATCATTCAGGCTCGCGATGTAGATGGCCTGGGAAAATATCGTACAGGTGAACGTTACGAGATTGTCATTGAGCATGGTCATCGATATGACTCTTTTTGTTCACCCGATACACTCTCCAACAAAGAAATAACCGGCGATTATCCCTCATTTTTGCCTCCGGGTTACTTCTTCACCCGCATTGCTTCCTCTTTTGTTGTGGAAGGTAAACCAACATTCGAAGGAGACGTTTCTCAGATTAAAGCACCTTCAAAAGACAATGTTGACCAATATGGTGCGTATGTGTATTATAGATTATGGCTTTGGACTGTGACAACTTTTCCCATCAAAGAAGGTTTCGACGAAAAAGTCATATTTTGCGGTGTAAATGGATACGACAACAGCTTTTCACTGAATGATTTAGTGCCCACCGTCCAAGATGACGGGACGATCAGCGCTGTTTTGTATGCGAATGCTCAGAGGCGCTGGGATGAAGTCCAGGAACTCAACGGTGTAGCTGTCAAGAATCCTTATCCTCAGGCAACTGTAGGAGCAGTAGACCATACTTTCTTCGACGGACAAGCCGTTAAGCAGTATTTTAATCTGGATCCTACCGTTGATGTAGTCGTTTTTGGACACTCACACGTCCCACTCGTCAATCGATTCCCGGAAGGTTATAACAGAGAAAAGGTATACGCCAACAGCGGTACTTGGATTGATGAAAACCCTGCTGGTGCAGACAGATGCTTTGTAGTTATCGAATCTGGTGAGCAGACCACAGATGTTCGCCTGATGCAGTACAATGCGGATGGAACGATAAGCATTACCGAACAGAAGTAAAGGCGTCACTTAAACATACAACCGGCTCCCGATGACTGAAACAGTTATCGGGAGCTTTTCTATTTAGGGCTTGCTAAATGGCATTCGCTCAGGGGGGACAGGGCCGATGATACATACAAGGAATTTAGGAAACAAATTCCTAATCATCGTACCTGTCCCTCCTATGTTTTAGGCTTTAATTTTTAAAAAATCGAAACAGAAGTATTCCCAAAGAAGAACCCGCAACAACCGTTGAGATGGCATGAAGAATAACGATGAATTTGCCTGAAAATTTGTCAAAACTAAGCAATCCGCCGGTTGCAATCAACGCAACCAATGAAATGGCTGCGATGAACACAAGAAGCTTTACAGGACCTTCCGGTAGAGTTTCTATTTTAAACAGCCTGACAAAGGCTATCACACTGAGAACCACCAAACCTAATCCGATGAGTTTGTGAATGTTGAAAAGCACCTTATTCAAAGGTCTCCCTAAAAAGCTTAAAATGATACCTGCAATGGCTGTGAAAACAAATAGAATAGAAATGCCTGTAATCAAAGTTGCTTGATTCATGAAATCACCTCCAATTAAACCAATGTTTGACTAATTATTCCCTTCCCATCCTTTATAGAACAGACCGCATAAGCACCATTGATAAAGGTTAATTGCGGGGGCAAATGGCCCAGGTCAACATCGTAAACAACCGGTATATTCATTTCTTCCAGGCCGCAGGCCAAAGCATCTGTGAATAAGAAATTATGGCTAATGGACAGACCATCCGGCCTTCCGAACAGAAACCCCTTGCAACCTTCAAACCAGTTGTTCTGTTTCATCTGCCACAAGGTTCTGTATATATCCGTGGCATTCATCTCGCAACTTTCAAAATACCAGATGATGCCATCATCAAAATAGGTATTCAAGTAATGATTTACTCGAGCAAAAGGCGTTCCAATAAGCTTACATAATACATCCATGTTGCCGCCGATCAAGCGACCTGAAAACCGTGTTTCTTTCAAATTTCCAAGAATCTTCCATTCAACAGGCTCGGTTAACTGATAGGGCGGAAATTCAGTCTCGGTGACGGTTAACCATTCTTTCTGATAAAGGTCCATATTGTGCTGTTCAAAAACGTCTCCTTGGCTATGACCGAGAATCGCTAACCCATTCCATACCGAATCATGAACGGGAACACTCCCAAAATCAAGCAAATTGGGCCCATGTGCCGTAGCCACCGAGAGATTCGTACTGAGTGTAAACAACAACGTGCTGGTGTCTGAAAAACCCATCACCCATTTGGGTGTTGCCTTTTCCAGTGCTTCAAAATCCAAAAAGGGAAGCATATCCATCAGAAATTCGCCACCCCAAGGCGGAATGATGGCTTTTACTGAGCCGTCAAAATACAAGGATTCAAATTCCTTTGCCCGAATTGTTGGTGCATGACTGGTCAGAAATTCACCATTTCTAACCGATGCTGTTTCAACACAACGATATCCCCTGTCATTCAACTGTTTTTTTGCGTTATCCAGTTTATATGTAAACGGCTTTTCCACCCCGGAAGACGGGGCACATATTCCGATGGTATCTCCTTTTCTTAACGGTTGAGGGTATCGGATCATGCCATCATCTCCTTGTCATTGTTTACAAATTCTACCATGGGTCTTTAAAACATAGACTGATTCATTTGATCATGTGCAAGATGATTAAGAAATAGTTTTATTCCTTACATCCTGTATAATGGGATAACAAAAAAATGCCTTTTGTCTGAGATGGGGATGTGAAAGAGCGTGGTATGAATTTTGATTTTTATAACAATCCGGAAATTCTCTTGAATTTACTGACAGATGGGTCCGAAAATGCCTTTTATATGGCGTTTTATGGGTATGCGGTGACGTTTGGCATCAATGAATCAGGTGTGTTTTGTACGTTGCAGGCTTTGAGTGAATATGATCAATCGGAGAACGTATGATTTTGAAAAAGGTGGCATGAACAAATCAGAGCTCATCAAATGGTAAGGGGTGTATGAACGAAAAGAAAAAGAACTTGGAATTGAGATGAGGAAGGGTTGAAGGTGATCAGATGAAAGAAGATTCGGCACTGACTTTAAAAAAACGGGTTGACAATGGTGAAGCTGTAGCTGAAAAACAAGCCCTACAACGACTGAAACAATCCGAACTGATCGAAAAGTTGCTAACCCCTCCAAAACGAAAAGCGGATACATTTGTGGGTATCCGTGCCTATGAGTGGCGGCTCTTGGAGTTGTCAGAAATTCCGTTTGTAAGCAAATTAATACCTGTCAAAGATTGGCTGGACGTGTTGGCGGAAAAAACGTTCATTGGAGAGGGGTTTTCACTCAACGGCAACCAAAACGGGTTGCTGGCCTGTCATAACGCCATGATCTGTACCATTCTTCTGAAACTTGCTCCTCAAAGGAAACCATACATCGATGCCGGTATTCAGTGGATATTGGATTATCAAAATGTGGAAAGAGACCTTGATTGCGCTTGGGAAGGCAAAGATTTATACACCAAGTACGGCGGTTGTATGAAAACCGTTCCCTGTTTTTATGGTGTGGTTAAATCTATGATTGCATTAACTGAATATAAAAAACGACAGGGTCTTTCATTTGACGGGGAGAAAAAACTCCAGAAAGGCTTGTCTTACATCCTCGGCCATCATCTCTATCAACGCCTTTCATCAAACAAACCCATTGAACCATCAATCATGGAGAATTTTTATCCCTACCCGTATAAAACCAATCTGATAGAACTATTAACCCTAATGAAAGACAACGACCTTTTAGAACATGCCCATTGCCAAGAGGCTTATGACATTTTAAGAAAAAAACAAAGATCGGATGGTTTTTGGCAGGCAGATGTCTTTTACATGAAAAGTGCCTGGGTGCCGTTTGATGCCCCCGGTAAAAAAGGCGAATGGATCACACAGGCGATCAAAAATCTGGGACTTTAACAAAAAAGAAAGCGGCACAAGTGGCCGCTTTCTTATATTTCGAAAAGTGTTTTGTGTACTTTAAGTCCAAAATTTCTCGAAGGAACATCTGTCCGGACTCAATGAAATAAGATCATATCCTTTTGAATTCTGAACACCTAAATATTGCACCGTTGCATTAAATTTACTCCCTGTTCTGCTTGTCATATTTATCACTCCTTATCGTTTTTTATATGATGATTCTCATTGATTCTGCGTTGCTTTTTGATCCATCGTTGATTCTTGCTG
>CAYYNI010000094.1:0-8139 GCA_964472765.1 uncultured Thermotogaceae bacterium
TGCGCCGCCGAGAATAGCAACATAGGGTTTTTCAGGATTTTCTACGACGTTGCCGAGAAATTCAATCTCTTTTTCTAGTAAAAAGCCGGAGACAGAAACTAAATAGTCTGCAACACCAACATTGGAAGCATGAGCCCTGTGAGCAGTTCCGAAGGCATCGTTGACATGGATGTCACCCAACTCAGCTAATTGTTTTGATAACTCGGGATCGTTCTTTTTTTCACCCTTTTCAAATCGAGTGTTTTCAAGCAAAAGAACTTGTCCAGTTTTAAGACCATTAACAGCCTGAGTAACATCTTCACCGATGAGATTCTCTACAAAGATCACTTCTTGTCCTAATAGTTCACATAGACGATCGGCCACCGGTTTAAGTGAATATTTTGATTCTCTTTCTCCTTTGGGTCTTCCCAAATGGGACATTAAAATAACCTTAGCCCCTTGATCTATGGCATATTGAATGGTTGGTAATGCTCCTCTTATACGGTTGTCATCGGTAACTTGATAAGTTTCTTTATCCAAAGGTACGTTAAAATCCACCCGCATCAAACATCTTTTTCCCTCAAGATTGACATCTTTTATTGTTAGTTTTTCCATGAGTATCCTCCTATTTCATTATTTGTTGAAGAAAAGGCACAGGGTCACTGTGCCTTTTTGATTGATTTATAATATTCTGCTCGTCTTTCCTTTATTAAAGCATCTTTTCAAGCTTGTCAACCAGATTGACAATCATACAGCTGTAGCCATATTCATTGTCATACCAGCAAGCAACTTTTACCAATGTGCCCTCGATGACTCTTGTCTGTTCAGCATCGTAGATACCGGCAGTTGTAGATCCGATAACATCTGAGCTGACTATTTTATCTTCAGTATATTCCAAAATTCCTTTTAGTTCGTTTGATGCAGCTTCTTTAATCACAGCATTGACTTCTTCAACTGAAGTGCTTTTCTTGAGATTGACTGTTAAATCTGTGAAAGAACCGTCTGCTACAGGAACTCTTACTGCAATACCATCCAATTTCCCTTTTAGCTCCGGTAAAACAAGTCCCACAGCCTTTGCTGCACCTGTTGATGTTGGAATGCTGTTCACAGCTGCCGCTCTCATTCTTCTGAAATCTTTTCCAGGAACATCCATAATCTCCTGATTTGCCGTATAAGCGTGGATAGTGGTTAAGAAACCGTTGATAACACCAAACTTTTCATGTAATACTTTTATGGTTGGAGCAATGGAGTTGGTGGTACAAGACGCATTTGAAATGACGGTCATATCTGGCGTGATGACATTGTCATTAACACCTAAAACAACTGTTGCATCTACTTCTCCTTTTGCCGGTGCGGTAATGATAACCTTTTTTGCCCCTGCATCAAGGTGACCCTGGCATTTTTCTTTGTTCAAGAAAACACCAGTGGCTTCAATCACAATATCAACTTTGTTTTCTGCATGGGGAATCTCTGCTGGATTTTTAATAGCAGTCACTTTGATTTCTTTTCCATTTACGAACATTGCGCCATCTTTGGCCTCTACCGTTCCATTAAATCTTCCATGTACCGAATCATATTTAAGAAGATGTGCAAGGGTTTTTGCATCTGTCAAATCATTGATCGCAACGACATCATATCCCCCTCGCTTCATCATTTCTCTGAAAACGAGTCTGCCAATTCTTCCAAAACCATTAATTGCAATTCTTACGTTAGCCATTCACTAACACCTCCAGATATTGTTTGTGTAATTTTTCACAGGTATTATATCATAAAATAAGAAATTAAAAACCTAGATCTCCCAGACCCAGATCATTTCCAAGGTCTCCCATCAATTCTTCTCTCTTTTTTGAACATTCCTCAACACCCTGATTGAATGCTGCAATCACAAGATCTTTAAAGTCATCCGGTTCATCTAATAAATCTTCTTCAAAATCAATTGCCGTGACTGTATGATCTCCTTTCATTTTTATCGTTAAGGCACCTCCTCCTACGGAGAATTCAAATTCCTGTTCATTAAATTCCTCTTCTTTTTTTTGCATTTCTTCCTGAGCCTGTTGCGCTTTTTGAATCAATTGATTCATTTTGGGTTGTCCAGCTCCAGAAGGCTTTCTAAAACTTTTTCCGCCAAAACTTCTCATTTTTTTAGCCAAATCAAAATCGCTCCTTTCTCTATTATTGATTGTCTTTTATCACGATATCGCTTTCGGGAAATAATTTCTGTAATTTTTCGTAAATACCTTTCACTTCAACCGGTATTACTTTATTTTCCTTTAACTCATTATCTTGGTTCATTGGTTGAACAACTTCCTTTGTATCCTCTTGGATGATGCCTTTCAAGGAATGATGACTAAAATAGCTCCTTAATACTTTTTCCTTCATTTCAATGACGTAATTAGAAAAAGGATATGTGATATTTTTAAATATTTTCACTGTTCCTTCTTCAACGATCTCATTTCTGAGATAGAGTAAAGCAACGTACAGGTCCATGTCTGTTTCTTTGATCTCTTTTAACAAATCATCAGGCAATCCGTTTTCAGTGTCTGTTTGTATAACCTTTATTTTTGGAGAATGTTCTTCACCTACAGGGATGGGGTTTCTTTCTTTTTCTTTTTCTCTTTCTGTTATTGGTTCTTGCTTGGGCTGTTTTTTTTCAGTCTGAAGTTTTATTTCTTGCGAAACATTATTATCAGAAAAATTTAAGAATTCCACTGAGAAGATAATGTTGGGATTGTCGGAGTATTTAATCTGTTTGATTAGTTCAGATGATTTTTTCGCAATCCTTAGAATTAATTTTTGATCGAATAATTCATTTTGAGTGGAGAACTGAGCTAATATATAATCCGTTAAGCTATCTAAAAACACCTCGAAATTGATACCGTCGTTGTATAAGTGCTCTGAAAATTCAATAATTTTCTGAGCATCGTTTTTTTTGATCAAGTTAATAAACCGGGAATACTCTTCATCATCTACGCCGCCCAAGACTTGCAATATATCTGCTTTTCCTATTATTTGCTCTTTTGGAAGGAATCTTAGAACCTGCTCAAGAAGGACAATGGCGTCTCTCATTCCACCCTTTGCCCTCTTTGAAATGTAAGAAAAAACATCTTCGTTAACGGTGTAACCCTCATTCTTTGCTATCATCTGTAAGTGCTCGACAATGGTATGAACAGCAACATTTCTAAAGGGAATAATTTGACATCTTGAGATGATGGTTTCAGGTATTTTTTCAGGATTTGTTGTTGCCAAAATAAACACAACATGTTCCGGAGGCTCTTCAAGGGTTTTTAAGATGGCATTAAAAGCCTCGTTAGTCAGCATATGAACTTCGTCGATAATATATACCTTGACTTTTCCTTGTGCTGGCCGATACGCCACCCGATCTCTCACTGCCCGAAAATCGTCTATTCCCCTGTTAGAAGCGGCATCCATTTCGATGACGTCAATATGTGAACCTTCGTTAATGGCTTTACATTGACTGCATTCATTACAAGGCTCATTATTAATGGGATTTAAGCAATTTAATCGTTTGGCAATGATTCTGGCCACAGTCGTTTTCCCCGTTCCTCTGGGGCCGGCAAAAATATAAGCATGAGCATAGCTTTCTTCTTGTAGAGATTTAGAAAAAAGACGTTTGATATGTTCTTGTCCGGCCAATTGAGTAAAATTGCTTGGCCGATATTTCCGATAAAGAGTTTGTTCCATTTCCACTCCTTCCTTTTTTCATGTCATTATAACACGAGAAAAGGGATTTGATGCCTGTTGAGGAATCAAAATTCAAAAATAATGATTTCTTATTCACCCTTAGAAGCAGCCATACCAGCAATGAACCCAGTGGAAAAACACATTTGTATATTGTAACCTCCAGTATCTCCATCAATATCGATCATTTCCCCACAAAAATGAACCCCCTTCACTTTTTTTGATTCCATTGTGGACAATTTAATCTCTTTTAAATCAATCCCGCCTGTTGTAACCATTGATTCGTTTATATTGCCGAGAGAACGGATCGTCACTTTAAAAGAGGCAAACTGTTCGGAGACCTTTTTTCGGTTTTCCTTAGAAAGTTGTGAAAGGTTTATTGATCCATCGATATTGGCAAGTTGGAACAAAGCAGTGACAAGTCTTTTTGGTAAACGCAGATCATCAAAATAAGTCATAACCGATTTTTTACCGTTATTCATCGCATAACGGATCAAATCTTTTTCCAATGCCATAGCGTTTTCAAATGATGTGAAATTGAGGTTGATTGACATCCCAGAACTGAAATGTCTGGAATGATCGATGATTAGTGGTCCGGAAAACCCTCTATGAGTAATCAAAAGCTCTCCCCGTTTGCTAATCTGATTGCTGGTGTTAGTTCGGAAGCGGAGTCCTGCATTTTGAATAGAAATTCCCGATAATTGTTTAAGTTCCATTATTTCTGTGATGATAGGAGATAAGCCTTTTCCCAAGGGGACGATTCGATGCCCTAATTTTTTAACAATCGCAAAAAAACTTCCATCAGATCCTGTTTTGGGATAGGTGTTCCCACCTGTTGCACAAATAACCTTTGTAGCCTGATAGCTCTCACTCTTGGTATCAACGATAAAATAATCATGAAAGGCTTGAATGGAGCAAACCTGACTGCCGTAAATTATTTGAACATGATTGTTTGTCAGAGCATTAATAAGACAAGTAATCACATCTTTGCTTTTAAAAGATTGGGGAAAATATTTCCCATCCTCTCTTTGGATTAATTTTAATCCCAATTGATGAAAGAAATTTATTAAATTATGATTTGAAAACCGTTTTAAAATCTGGTAAGCTTCTTTGACTTTTTCCCCGTAATGCTTTGAAAACGGGACAATCTCACCTGTATGGGTTAAATTACATTGACCGGACCCGCTAATTGACAGTTTTCTTCCCGGTACTTCATTTTTTTCAAGCACGAGTACCTCTTGACCATTCCTAACAGCACTAAGGGCAGCCATTAAACCCGCAGGCCCTGTACCAATCACCAAAATTCTTCTCATCATGACCTTTCCTCGATCTGGTTTTCCCCTTGAGAATTATACATCAAATCATATTTTTTATTCATAAAAACAAAATGAGATTCTTTAGAGACGCTTAAAAGATCATAAAAAAGGGGCTTAACTCTAAGCGAAATCACTTACATAACCAAATAAATGCTATAATAGATTGGGTGAGTATATGCTAAAAGTGTTGAAAAAGCAAGAAAATAATCATGAAATTAGAACAAAAAAAAATTCGGATGAGAGCTTGCCGTTGAGCTTGCATCGTACTGAGGCGTTATTCGACGGTATTTTAGCAATTGCCATGACCTTGTTGGTGCTTGACATCGAGATCCCCAATCATGATAGCATCATGACCTCCGGAGATTTTCTGCTTGCTTTGGGAAATATGCATTTAACCTTTATTAAATATTTCACCAGTTTTTTTATCCTGGCTTCACTTTGGATAGCGAACAACAAAGAGATTTATTATCTTCATAAAACAAATAAAGTTCACATGTGGCTGAATTTGACTTGTATGTTTTTCATCGTTCTGATTCCTTTTACAACATCCGTACAAGATGATTTTTCTTCTATTCTGTTTGCTCCAATCCTTTTTCACATCAACATTTTTTTGATTGAATTTATTAGCTTATTAAGGTGGCTATATATCAGAAAAAACAAAGATTTGACCAAAAAGGACATCGCAACAGGAGCTGTCTTTCACAAGCAAATCAATCGATGCCTATACTTGATGATCATTCCATTGCTTGCAGTCATTGCTACTTTTGTTATTGGTGAATACTCAAACTTACTGTATATCTTGTTCTTTTTTGTCAAGCGAAGGTTTTAAGCAGATTAAACTTTTTATCTCATTTTTTTAATGATTTTTGCGAGCATTAATTTTGTTCCAAATTCTCGATTTTTTCTAAAAGGTAGGGAACAAAATCTAAAAGAACTTCAGCATCAGGAATTTCTTGCCCATGCTTATTTTTATAATCTTGCACCATTTGTTTTAATTTTTCATTGGCATCAAGTATCAGTCTGGATTTACCGGTTATTCGGCTGTACTTTTCCAGTATTAACTCCATTTCTTCTTCAGAAAGTCTTTCCTCTTTGTCGGTCATTTTATTAATAGCCTCCTAAACGATTATTCTGTTCTTTTCATGCCTTTGAATATAAAATAAACGCCTACTGTAATCAGAATCACTGAGAAAATGTAGACGAAAAAATTGATATGCAGCATGGTTATGATCAGAGAAAATACCCCTACACCCGTTAATATACCCACAGGAAGCAATATTCCTTTGTTTTTTGAACCGAATAGATAAAACTGAAAGAGACCTATAGCAGGCGCAAGAATAAAAACAGGCCAAAGAAGCGTCATCAAGTGCCACCCAAAAAAGATGTTGACATAAAAAAGAATGGAAATTGTGATGAGAATCCCTGCAGGAATCAGGATTGATGGATTTCCGGAATTTTTACCTTTTTTTGAAAAAAAGCCGTATTCAAATGACAATCCGGGTAACAACAAAAACAAAGGCCAAAAATAATCCCATTCCAATACCACTACACCGATAGCGGCTAATAATGCAATAACCCCTAAAAACAAAAACAACAGCCCGTAAATCAATTTTGTCTTATTCACGGTTTCTCCCCCTCTGTTGGCATTTTCGACTTATTATAACACAGATATATATTCCACAAGGGTGTGATAATTCGGTTTCCTTCTCAATAAAAAATGATTCATAAAATGGATAATCATCTTTGAAAAATTGAGATATAGTATTAGTTTGCATTTTTTATGGTATGTTTATATATTTTATGCAAAAAAATATTCTCGTGATATAATTAATTCCACGATAATGAGTGGATATTTCAACAGATGATCAGAAATAAGAAAGGGGAAAGATAATGAAGAAATGGATTTTTGCATGCATTATGATATGTTCTTATGCATTTTTATTGGCGGGTTCTTTTAGTGGGTTTGTGTTTTTGGATGAAAATCAAAATGGACTATTTGATCAAACCGAGAAAGGAATACAGCACGTTGTCGTTTCTAACGGTCTTGAATGCGTCTCAACCGATGAGAATGGGTTTTATGAACTTACCCTTAGAGAAGACTGTGTGGTTTTTATCACAAAGCCCGTGGGGTATATGACCCCTGTAAACGAAAACAACATCCCTCAATTTTACTATGTTCATTATCCTCAAGGGTCTCCAGAATTACACTATCCCGGAATTCAGCCGACCGGAGATGTACCCGACCAAATCAATTTCCCGCTTTATAAAACCAACTTTAAAGGAAACTTTGAAATATTGGCTATAGGAGATCCACAAACTAAAACAGCAGAACAGATTGATTATCTCCGTGATGATATCTATTGCGATTTAGTTAATTCAGATAAAGAATTCGCCATCGTATTGGGAGATATTATGGATAATGATATTTCACTTTTCCCTTATTATTTGGAAGTTTGCGAGCATTCGGCTATTCCCTTATATCACGTTCCTGGAAATCATGATTTGAATTTTGCAGCTGATTCTGACAAACATAGCTTGGATACCTATATTCGTTTTTTTGGACCTGCTTATTATTCATTTGATTATGGTGAAGTACATTTTATTGTTTTAGATACGGTAGAGTACACGGGCAATAATTCCTATTTTGGCAATATCGGAGAAACCCAATTACAATGGCTTGAACACGATCTTTCGTATGTACCTCAAGATCATCTGATTGTCATTTCCATGCACATTCCCCTTTATTCCAATGTGGATAATCCCGGAAAAGACCATGTCAAAGACAGGGCAGAGCTCTTTAAAGTATTGGATGGCAGGGAAAATATCCTGGTGCTGGCAGGTCATACCCATACGTTGGAAAATGTCTTTTTGTCTGAAGAAGATGGCTGGAAAGGCAAGAAACCGATTCATATCATAATAGGCGGAGCAGCATGCGGTTGCTGGTGGGGCGGTCCTTTTGATGAAAGAGGCATTCCTTATGCATTACAGGGCGACGGTGTCCCAAATGGGTATAATTTATTGAATTTTCAGGGCAGCGAATACACCCATCTCTATAAATCCGCAAACATGGATGAAACGCATCAAGTAAGAATCTCTTCTCCCAGAGGAAATGTTAAAAAAAAGATGGTTAAATACACCGATATCT
>CAYYNI010000095.1:0-8118 GCA_964472765.1 uncultured Thermotogaceae bacterium
AAAATGATCGCATTTGCCATTCCTATTCAAGGGAAGAATATTGGTTTCATGCGCAACAGATCCCAGGTTCCCATGTCATCATCAATTCGGCAGGAAGAGAAGTGCCCGAAGAGGTGCTGTACATGGCAGCAAGGCTCGCTGCACGTTTTTCAAAGGGTAAGATCAGCACTAAAGTACCCGTTGACTATACCCAATTAAAATATGTGAAAAAACCCAAGGGCTCTCCGCCGGGATTTCGGATTTATGATCACTTTAAAACTTTTGTGGTGGATCCTATTCGGGAATTGGAGACTCTTGAATAATCTTCATGGACAAAGGGATTGATGGCGTTGCCTGAATTCTTCATTCATTCCACAAAATTCAGCAAATTACTTGAGTTTTGCAACAAGCTCACCGGCTCCGAAAAAAACCGGAAGGTCTTGCATTTTTTTTACAACAACGGTTTGAAGATGTACGCCTCGGATGGATGTTTGGAAGCCACATTCAAACTCAATCAAGAGGTTGAGGACTTTTTAGGCACTTATGCTCTTTCTATCAAAACGCTTAAGTTGTTTATCGAAGAGGCAGATGACCAACAAATCGAATTTACACTGAACAAAGAAGGCATTCGAGTCAGGCAAAACACTGAAATACTCTCGGTGAACAATACGCCATCAAAAACCATCCCCCAACAAAGTCTTTTCGGCATTTTAGGAGATTTTCAAACCAACGAGTTTTTAGCCGGACTGGATTTTTCAACCGTCCATATGCCCGAAAATGAAGATTGCTATTTATTTGTCTTTGATGGGATTTTGTATGTGTTAACTGTTTACGATAAGGTGTTCAGTTTGTACAACACCCAAAAAATGTGTAAAAATTTGGAAGTGGCCGTTCCATATCAAAGTGTACGTCATTTGATCAAGGCTTTGAGACTACTTAAAACGGAACAGTTCCGATTGGGAGAATCCGTTTCCCAGGACAGAATCGGGTTTCAGACGACGGGCAATCTGACATCTATTTGTTCGAGAAGTCTTGAAACCAAAGAGGGGGAAAGGCTTTTAAAATTGATCAATTTGTACGATCGCTTTGAACCGGTGCACCAGATTAACCGGGAAATCTTAAAAAAAAGCGTCACCAAAGCCGAAAGGATTTCACCCAGTCTCCCCATCAAAATGACGCTTGAATCCGATAGGATAACCTTCGAACTCAAGTCCTCATCTTTTTATTATTCCTGTGTAGATGAAATTGATCCTTGCGATCATGTGTGTCATGATCAGACTCAAAGAGATGCACAATACCGGTTGATGTTTTATGGGAAATACTTAAAATCAGCATTATCAAGAATGACGACCAATGAGATCACGATCTACAAATACGAGAATTTCATGGCATTTGGTGATTCAACAAAAAACAAGTTGATCTGTTTGACAGATGTAGTGTAAAAAGAATGAATATCACATTGTAAAGGGAGATGGTAGGATCATGTACGAATGGAGCGAATTTAAAAAGGAACTGGAAGAATTAAAAGAAAAGGGGCTGTACACCAATATCCGAACGTTGGAAGGCCCTCAAGGCGCATGGCTGAAAATCAACGGCAAAGACGTTCTAAACCTGTCTTCGAACAACTATTTAGGCCTTGCCAACGATAAAGAGATGGTGGAAAAGTCTATCGAAGCCATTAAAAATTGGGGGGTGGGTCCCGGAGCCGTTCGGACAATAGCGGGAACCATGAGTTTACATACTCAATTGGAAAAGGATTTGGCCGAATTCAAGAATGTGGAAGCAACCATTATGGTTCAATCGGGATTTTTGGCCAATCAGGCTGTTGTTCCAGCTGTGATGGGGAAAGATGACGCCATTCTTTCAGATGAGCTGAACCACGCCAGTATCATCGATGCAGTCAGATTAACACGATCAAAGCGTTATGTGTGGAAACACAAAGATGTAGCAGATTTAGTTGAAAGGTTGAAAGAGGCGGATCGAGACGGTGCGGTGAAAAAATTGGTCATCACCGACGGTGTTTTCAGCATGGATGGAGACCTGGCGCCCTTACCCGAAATTGTTGAAGCCTGTCAACAATACGACGCCATTTTGATGGTGGATGATGCCCATGGCGAAGGTGTTCTTGGCAGCCATGGAAGGGGTATTGTGGATCATTTCGGGCTTCATGATCAGGTGGATATCGAAGTGGGAACACTTTCAAAGGCATTTGGCGTTATCGGGGGATTTGTCGCAGGCAAGAAGGTTCTCATCGATTATCTTAAGCAAAAGGCAAGACCTTTCCTGTTCAGCAGTTCTTTAAGCCCTGCAGATACCATGGCGGCCATTGAATCTGTCAGAAAGCTCAAATCATCTGATGAACTGGTCAAAAGACTATGGGAAAACGGTCATTATTTCAAAAAAGAAATGAAGGCGTTGGGTTTTGACACAGGCGAATCTGAAACGCCAATCACTCCGGTCATGCTTTACGAGGCTCCCGTAGCATCCAAATTCAGCCAAATGTTATTGGAAAGGGGTGTTTTCGCCCAGTCAATCGGATTCCCAACAGTCCCTAAAGGGAAGGCACGTATCCGTGTGATGATTAGTGCAGCGCATTCTAAGCAAGATTTGGATTTTGGAATCAAGGCTTTCAAAGAAGTGGGTCAAGAATTACAAGTGATTTAACTTGCTTGTTGAGGATAGGGGCTGAAAAGCCCCTATTTGAGTAATCGTCTGTTCTGCTGATCAGAAGCGATAAATTGGTTTATTTCAGTGGAATGTTTAATCAACAGATAATACCAATAGATGCCCAGTGTCACAACCGTTAAGAGCATCACTAAGGGGAAGTTTCTTTTCTTGATCTGATTCAGGTACAGATGTTTTTGAGGCAGCAGAATACTGTAAAAGTGATTTTTAGCTGATTGTAATGTGTTTTCGCTGGTAAATACCATTTGCAAAAAGATCCCCAGAAAAACAAATGAGATTAGACTAAAGTAGACCATATATCTTCGAGACAATCCACCAAAAATGTAGAATACCACATAAATCTGAAACCAAAATAGATCAATTTTTGATTTTTTTAGTTTTTGAATGTAATCACTGACTGTTACCGACTTGAAAAAGGCATCTTCTGAATGATCCATGTAATGAAGAATGTTCAAGCTGTTGTCGATATTCACATTCAAGGCTTGTGACCATTGAAAGATCAGCCACGTTTGCAGAATGCCAGTGATAGTGGCTAAAAGGCTTCCAAAAAGCGGGACAAGAAAAAAAAGTACCGCCATGATTCCAAACCCAATGATAAAAAAAGCGATGATTTCGTTGACTTGTTGTTCTTTAGCAAATTCTAAACCCGGCAATTTAGATTCATCAAGGTTCTCAGTATGTTCGTTTACGGGATATCGGGGACCATCCATAGACTCACCTCATTTTTTTGCGATCCATCGATTGCAAACAGCCATCGACTATTCTTTATTTAATCCGGTCGTACAACGACAATTCTTTGAGCTTCTCGCCGGTTCTTTCGTTGATACACACAATGGGAATCGCACTAAGTGGGATTCGATTCATCGCCTCATGGGGTGTACCATAAGGGCCATATTCGTTGCGAAGAAGGTCTTTTTGATGCAAAGACCAGATAATCTGATACCAATACTTACCTTTTTTGATGCCATACCGATGGTTTTTTTCGATTCCGCCGGCTCTTCGGAATAGTTTTAAGGCCTGCGCTCTCTGCGTTAACTCGTTATGAATCTCTTTAAGAACCGCTTCAGGCGGATATTCAATTTCTTTATCGGGGTAAGAGAGATAATACCAACTCATTTGTTTATCCTCCACGATGCCCGCACTGGCGTAATGCGAAACAGAAGTATATCCCATAATCTCAAGGAAATCGGGAAATTCCTAAACGACAAACTCTCGAAAAGTAATCTTATCACCTCCATATTCTTATTAACCCCTTTTTGAGTGATTATCTGAGGGTGTACAAACCACCGCATGGAGAATACTGCTGATAATCACAATGATCAAAATGATCCCTGAATTCGGCTGCAATGAAATAATGTTCCTCATCATCCCATAAATCCAAATGTTTTGTTCGATACGTATCGTGATCTTCTTTTGACATAAAAGAAACATCAAAAAGATACATGCGACCGTCTTCTTTTTTTAGCAGTGATAAATAATCTTTGATCAGTTTGATTTTTTCTTCCAGATCAAAATGATGCAAAACATAACCGGCCAGGATGATGCTGAATTTAGCACGTTGAATGGGTTCGGGTATTCCATTTTTTAAATCGTGCTGAAACAAAAAAGCACTTGGCATCTTTTTTCTGGAGATCGACAGCATTTTTTCTGAAAAATCAAATCCATAGCATTGCGCACCGTGATTGTAAAACGATGAGAGTAAAAATCCTGTTCCCACACCGATCTCCAGGATTTGCGTGGAATGGGTGATTCTTTGGGATCGGATCAGGTTGTTTAAGGCTTTTTCATACCCCTCAAAAGGGAATCCCTCTTCAATGACGGATTGATCATAATGATTGGACCATTGGTCAAACACTTCTTTTTTCATCTTCAGCCTCCAAATGGTTTAGATTATTTTATCATGATATAATCTCCAAAACAAAAAAGCGAAAAAAGGAGATGAACCGTTGTGTCTGAAAGAGCCTACATCGCCGCCATTGATCAGGGAACGACCAGCACCCGAACCATCATTTTTGACGATAAACTTGAAATTGTCAATATCTCACAAAAACCGTTTAAACAATTCTATCCCCAGGATGGTTGGGTGGAGCAGGATGCCGAAGAAATCTACCGAACCGCACTGGCGACCTTAGTGGAAGCGGTGGAAGAAGCGGGACTGGCATTTCATGAAATAGCTGCCATTGGCATTACCAATCAAAGGGAAACGGTAGTAGCCTGGAATAAAGAGACAGGTGAGCCACTTTATAACGCTATTAACTGGCAATGCCGAAGAACGGCGAAACGATGTTTGGAGATTAGGTCACATGAGAACATGATCCATGAAAAAACAGGATTGATTGTAGATCCCTATTTTTCAGGAACAAAAATGGAATGGCTTTACAACAACGTTCCCAAGGTGAGAATAGCGGCCAATTCGGGAGAACTTGCCTTTGGAACGATTGATTCGTGGCTCGCCTATAAATTAAGTAGAAAAAATGTGCATGTAACGGATTATTCAAACGCCTCAAGGACCATGCTGTTTAACATTCACACGTTGGATTGGGATGATGAACTGCTTCAACTGTTTGCCATTCAAAGAGAATGGTTGCCATCATTAGTGGATACCTCCGGTGTGTTGGGGTATACAAAGGAAGGGATTCCGATCGCCTCTTTAGTGGGAGATCAACAGGGTGCTTTGTTTGGACAGATGGCTTACGAAAAAGGAATGGCCAAATGCACTTATGGAACCGGGGCTTTTTTGCTGATGAATTTGGGTTCTGAGCCTGTTTTATCCCAAAAGCGTTTGCTGACATCCGTGTGCTGGAAGATCAAAGATGAGATCAACTATGCCATGGAAGGGTCTGTGTTTATGTGTGGAGCGGCAATTGACTGGATCGTGGATCATATCAAATTAGCAAAAACAGCACCCGAAACGGAAGATTTGTCATATAAGGTCCGAGATAACGGAGGCGTTTACTTTGTCCCGGCGCTGTCGGGATTGGGGGCCCCTCATTGGGATCCCAACGCCAGGGGGCTGTTCATCGGTATGACCCAGTCAACGAAAAAAGAGCATCTGGTTCGATCTGTGTTGGAAGGAATCTGTTATTCCGTCAAAGAGTTGTTTGATACCATGGTCTCTGAATGTCATATTCCTTTAAAAGAACTGCGAGTTGATGGTGGCGTGAGTAAAAACCAGTTTATACAGGAATTTCAGTCCATTTTGTTGGGAAATACTGTGACACGACCGGTGAATACGGAAACAACAGCTACCGGTGCGGCTATCCTTGCGGGCCTTGCGACGGGTGTTTGGAAAGATAAAAACGAAGTGCTGGCCTATTGGAAGTCACAGTCGTCCATATCCCGTGGAAAAGATCAATTAGTGGAGGCATCATATAAAAAATGGCAAACAGCGGTGAACAGATCGGAAAATTGGGTTTAAGGCTTTTTCTCGAAAAAAAGGAAATCAATCTTGAGACCTTCAATCGAATCGCAAAGGACTTTGCGAGGCAATTAAAAGGCGGACAAACGGTGATGTTTTTTGGGGATTTGGGTAGCGGCAAAACTACTTTTGTAAGAGCCGTCATGCAATCATTTGGTGTAGACCCGGCCCAGGTCCGCAGCCCCACATTCAACATTGTCAACACCTATCAGGCGGACGGGAAGGTTTTTTATCACATCGATGTTTACCGGATTACTATTGAGGAGCTTTTTGAGTTGGGTTTTTACGATTATCAGCAGCCCGACAGCATCCTGTTCATTGAATGGGCTGAAAAGATCATTCATGAAGTCCAATCCCCGGATTATCTGATCGATCTTGCCATCAATGAGGACAATATGGAAGCCAGGGATCTGAAAATCTATCGTGCCGGGAGTGATGAGCGGTGTTAAGATGTGTTTATGAACAAGACAATATGATGATTTATAAAGCGGTTTTACCCCCGGTAGGTGTCAACACCTATCTGCTGTATATGCAAGATCACCTGTTTGTTATAGATCCTGGAATCACAAGTGCCGAACTTCCCAAAATGGCTGGTAGAAGTTATCAGGATCTTTCAATCGTCATCACGCATAGTCATTTTGACCATATTGCCGGAATCGATGACTTTGATCATGCCGAAATACTGATCACCCAAGCTGCTTTACCCGGTTTGTACGATCCAGCTATCAACCTGTCTGGTGATTTGGGTGGCGGGATGATGATCATCAAAAACAAAAACACCCGTATCCTCTCATTGGGTGAGAATACCATTCACGGTTGTTCATTTCAAGTGATGATTTTTCCGGGACATACTCAGGGAGACAGTGTTTTCGACTTCGGCCCCTTTCTGTTTACCGGAGACTTTATCTTCAGTGATTCCATCGGAAGAACGGATTTCAGATTTTCAAACCATGATGAGATGAAACAATCAATTAAAAAATTTAAAAACTATTTGTCAAAAAAACAGCCTTCGGACTTAATCCTTCCCGGTCATATGAATGTGTGTACGGTTGAGGAGCTGCTTGATCAGAATCCCTTCCTTTCTTTATATTGAAACAACAAGGATTTTTTACGATGATGCTTCAAATGAAGGGATATGCGATTTGATCGATATCCGCATCTTTACTGTTTGTATCGGTCATCAACAGAAATATTGATCATAATAGGAGGGTGTCAATGGCGTTTTTTGAATACTTATTCGAGAATGGAGAACGAGTTGTTTTTGAGTTTTTAAGACATCTTCAAATCATTGGTATCGCCCTTCCCGTTGCAATTATGATTGCCGTTCCCATTGGAGTTGCCATTTCCAACCACCCCAAAACGGCGAACGTGGTCCTTTATTTGGCCAGTATTTTGATGACGATTCCGTCATTGGCCTTGTTCGGGCTGATGGTAGTCTTATTAGCCCCCTTTGGTGCGGGTATCGGGATTCCCCCTGCCGTCATCACCATTGTGGTTTATTCCATGCTGCCAATCATCCGAAACACATTGGTCGCCATTCGTGGAGTGGATTTGGCAACCGTAGAAGCGGCTATGGGTATGGGCATGACCAGGCTACAGATTCTGTTTAAGATTCGTCTGCCCTTAGCGATTCCCATCATCATGGCCGGATTGAGAAATGCCGCAGTTATGGGTGTAAGTGTGACGACCATTGCCTATTTGGTTGGTGCCAGAGGATTGGGGTATTTTATCTTTTCAGGCTTAAGTCGATCACGACTGATTATGGTACTGGTAGGCGCTGTTCTGGTAGGTGTGCTGGGGATAGGGATGAATTACGGATTGCTGAAATTGGAGGAGCTGTTGACCCCAAAAGGGGTGAAACTCTCACGGAAAAAGGAGTGAAATCGGTGCAAATCAGACTGGAAAATCTGACCAAAGCATACGATAAAGGGGCCTTTAAAGCGGTGGATCAGCTATCACTGACCTTTGAGCCGCAAAAACTCACGGTGCTGATCGGTCCTTCGGGATGCGGAAAGACAACCGTGTTGAAAATGATC
>CAYYNI010000096.1:0-8056 GCA_964472765.1 uncultured Thermotogaceae bacterium
GGTTTTCGGGATGTGAAAGGGTGGAAAGCATAAGGGACTTCCCTTGTTAATTTTTTTTAAAACCTAAACTTGTTAACACAAACCTACCTTTTTTCTGATAAACTTGAAAGGCCTCATTGAATGAAGGCCTTTTATTTATTTTTGCAGGTGGTGAATGATGGTGTTTTTTCAACAGGCCATTGCTTCCGGCGAAAAGGACCGGCAGATGATGAAGAATCTAAAATAATCCTCAGAAGTTTTAAGAGGTAAAACGTAGGGGAGCCCCCCATGTGGGCTCCCGCAGAACAATAGTGAAGACACATTTATGGGAAATCAACAGAAAAAACGGTTTTTGCAGTGGAACCATTATATGAGAAGGTTTAATATCTAAGAAAGAAATGTCAACAACAGGAGGGAAAAATGGCAATAGTCCGCATCGATTTCACCGTTACAAATTTGAATTCAGCCGTCCATGGCTGCGAATGTCTGTCAGTCGCTTTGGAAGAAGGGTGTTCCTGGTGTGGGGCCTTTCGGGAGATTGCCTCTAAAAAAATCCCCATATGCACGGTTAATTCAGAAACTATCGGAAAACGGAGTCCGGAAAAGAATCTTGATTTTGAAAAGATCAAAAAAGGAATCAAAATTATGGAGAATCGGATAAAAGAAAAGCCTTTATCAGAAAAAATCCAATGGATGCAAGAATACTGTAATTTTAAATCCAGTGTTGAGAAAAATCCGCTTACTTGGGGATTATATACCGAAAATCTGGATTACCAGTCCTATAAACACCAAATCAACGGTCCGGCCATCCTGTTGTGCCCGGAAAACATAATCAAATCCATTCAAGGGATGGGGTTGGTTGACGATTTACAAGAAATTCTGGCGCTGGTGCTTGCCCATGAATGCGCCCATTACTATTTGGACACACCAGAAAAAGCAACCCTGTTGGGCCAATTTCATCAGCAAAACCCAAATGAGAAAGATCTGGTTCAAGCGGTGATGGAGGAAAGTCTGGCGAATGCCATCGCTTACGCTTGCAATTGGGAAAACCCGGAAAAATGGTTAAAATTGCTGAGTTTACAAGCGATCAATTACCGCCTGGCCATCAGATGGCTGAATGGATCACTTCTCAATCCATGGTTTAACAGCGTCGTACAGGACTGGCGGGGCGAAGTGCAGGAAGAAAGGCAGGAAAGGAGAAAGGGTCTTTTGCAAACGCTTTTGTCCGAACCGATTGACCCGTACAACACGCCTGTCAGAAATGAACTAAGGTATTGGCCTTTTCTTGTCAAAGCATTACTTTATACCTGCGCTGATCTTGACTCCGGATTTCAGATTATTTTGAAATCATCAAGTGCCAATCAGGCTATGATAAAAGACTTAGAAGGTCCATCAATGCTAAATGAACTTTTCAGAAGCATGCGAGCCTTTTATCGAACCGGCGAGCCAGAGGCTTTGATTGCAATGCTTTTCGACCTGCATGTTCAATACGGTCTTGAAATGGACAGTAAGACACTGATCCATGAACTGAACCAGTTGCGGATTTTGAATCCGGCAAATGAATGAAACCGTGAGGGTGATGTCATGAGCAAAAGTAACCAATCAGGATTGTTTTTTGCCTTAAAGACGGTCAGCGAAGCATTACAAAACCATATAAGTCGCCTGTTCAGCCGTATGGACGAGTGCGATTATCTTTATTTGACCATCAACGACGAGCAGGTCAAGGCCGATGGCTGTCAAGGCGTGATTATGCCGGTCCGTTCGCAATGGATAAAAGAGCAGTCGTTTACGATTAGCCGTTTTTCGGACAATTTGGAGATGATGAAACAATTGGATGGTTTAATCGATGGGCAGGGAAAAGCCGTCAGTCTCTCCATGGAACAAATGGCCGAAATCATGGCGCATGCCGCCCAAAAAGGGTGGATCAACATTTCACTCACCAACAAACTGGCACGAAGGCCAACCCCGCCCGGCTATTTTAACATGCTGGAACAGTTTTCATCCAACCCCTCTTTAGTTCGAAAGATGTGGTTAAAACCCTCTTTCACTGGGGATATCCGCTGTCGTATTGCATATGATGATCCGCAAAGGGAAACGTTCATTGTTCAATTTTATGCTCAAGCTTTAAGAATAAAGGATCAAGCTGAAAAAAAGAGACGATTGGATTTTCTTGAACACCATTGTAAAATAACTGGCGAAGAAGAAGAATTTCTCTGCCGCATCGATGTTGATCCCATTTCCGATTTGATGTTTGAACACAATCGATATTGTCAAATGTTTTTTATCCTTGAATTCTCCAACGTCCTGGATCAGCTGAGGGCCATTGCCAAAGAAGGCAATGTGGGACAGGAGGCCTATTATTATCATGACTTTCCAACGATTGTCTATGAGTCCGGGAAAAGTCCTGCCTATCATTTTGAACGGGAACAGGGTGTTTATCCCACCTTTTGTTTCTCTGCTCAATTCAATAATAAAGAAAAAAACGAATGGGAAGGGATTAAACTATCAAAGGTTTTTAAACCCATCACTTCTCAATTACCCGAAATGGAAAGCGAAGCCCAATCTTTTAAATGGCACCGGACAGCACAGGACAGGGGAGAAACAACGTACCTGAAAGTAGAATTTACCTTCTAAGGACGTGATGAAAAAATGATCAACAAACGTACCTTCCTCAAATCCATCGACTGTGATACCGCAGCTTGGATTGCACACAACGTCTGTGATAAGGCGTTAGCCATCGACGAAGAATTGAGAATATTCCAGGGAAACCAAGTTGGAATGCTTGCCAGAACGCACTTTCCAACCGGTCAACTGATCAGCGGGTCCACCATCCAATCAGCGATTGCCTCTACCCGCCAACTAATCAACACCCACGAGAACATCATCCTCTTTGAAGGGGCCTTTGAACATGACGGCTTTGTGGCACGAGCCGATATACTGGTCAAAACGGGCCAAGACTATCAACTGATTGAAGTCAAATCCTCCACGCCGAAGAAACTCCATATAGCCGAGGGCAAGCCCTACCTGGACGATATCGCTTACACCTTCTGGATATTGTCATCAACAGGGATCAATATCACAAGCGCCCAGTTATGGTTTCTCAACAAGTCATACCGGATGGGAGAGCCTCCCCTGAATCTTTTTAAAAAAGAAGATTGCACAGAGGACGCCGGAAAACAGGCGCAAGCGTATGCTTCCCTTGGCACGGGCAAAAAAAGCATTATTACTGCCCCACAAAAGCCAAACTGCTTATTAAAGGCAGCATGCAAGGGGTGTGAACACGCCCACAGCTGTTTTGAAAACTTTGATCAATATACCATCTTTCAAATTCCAAAAATGACAAAAAAGAAGATGCAAGGCCTCATTGACCAAGGCATTACCACGGCAGAGGCCATTCCCCCCGGCGAAATCACCGCTGCCGGTCTGAACGCCTACACCTGCTTGGTGAACGGGCAAGACCTATGCCAAAAACAATCCATAAAAGATGCCGTTGCCCAATGGGAATATCCCATTGGCTACTTTGACTTTGAAACCATCAACCCGGCATTACCCCTCATCAGCGATTGCGAACCCTATGCCCAAATCCCCTTTCAATATTCACTGCACATCGCCCAAACAGCCCAGCAGTCCAAAAAAGCCTTTCAACATAAAGAATTTCTCGCCAATCCAGCCCATTTGCAGGCGGAAGTATTGAAACTGGCCCAACAAATGGCAGCAGATTTGAAAGAATGCAAAACCATCGTGGCCTATCACATGTCCTTTGAACAGGCCAGAACCAAATGGCTGGCAGAATGGGTCAACAAAAAGGGAGTGCCGCAATTGGCCGATCAGCTCCTGGCCATTAGAGACCGGTTTGTGGATCTGGAACCCCTCATCAAAGACCACTTTTACGATCTCAGCTTTCAAGGCAGCTATTCCATCAAAAAAGTCCTTCCCGTCGTCGCCCCGGGACTGAGTTACCAAGGGATGAACGTTGCCAACGGTGCAGATGCCGCCGGCGTTTTCTTAAACATGGTGTTGAACAGAGTCCAGACGCTTGTCAATCAAGGTTATACTGTTCCATCAAGGGCGAATTTGCTGGAATATTGCAAAAAGGACACTTGGGCGATGGTGGAGATTGTTGATTATTTTATTTGATGGTTTGAACGATTCCATACCAAAAAAACCGTAGGAATGACGATGAACCCCGACGAAACGAATAAAAATCAAGTGACCATGGAATCTCATGAACGCTGGTATCGGATGCTGCGGGTGAAATTGAGCAATTGGTTTTATAAACTCAGTTATCGTGAGCTGGATGACTTTAAAAAAGAAGACCGGCTAAATTTTCAGGTGTATGAAAATGAAATGGAAACCCCGGAAATCAGGGATAAAAACGTTTTCTTGAGCTATGTTTTCAGTGTTTTCTATGAGTTTTTTGATAACTGAAGCGAACCATGACGGGGGCAGGTCTTTTGATTTTTAAAATTAAACCATTAATAAAGTGTTTTTATTCAAATAATCAATAAAATGGTGTATAATAAAGAAAATGGTGATGTTATCAAAGCTCATACGAGGAGGTATCTCATGCCGGCAAAAAAGCAAAGTGAAGAGGTTAAGCAGAGCGAAGAGATCGTTGAGATCCTGAGTTTTTTGATTGGAAAGCAGGAATTCGGTATTGAAGTGGATTATGTGGAACTGGTGAACGAGCGTTCCGAGATTACACCGGTCCCCAAGTCCAAGGCCTTTATCGAGGGCGTCATGAATTTAAGGGGTCGTATCGTTCCGGTTGTTGATTTAACGAAGTTGATGGATATCGAATATAATGCGGATGACCAGTTTGAAAACGTTCTTATCGTGAAGCATGAGGGCTCGGAGATCGGGTTCTTTGTCAACGAGGTAAAAGAGGTCGTCCGGACAACGGAAGAGCAAGTCGATCGGGCAGCTCGAACCGAACAGTTTGATCATAAAGTCAAAGGCATCGTTCAAAAGGGCAAGCGGCTGATCCTTTACCTCGACATTGACGAGGTTTTAAAGGCTTGCGAAGGTTATTAAGCGAGGGGGTTGGAAATGGCTGAGATTAAAGTGGTAAGTTTTAGAGTGGGAGACGAGGTTTACGCTGTTGATATCATGAAGATCGACAGTATCTCTGAGATGATGAAAACGATGAAATTGCCCGGATTGCCGGTTTTTATGATTGGGGTCGCCAATCTCAGGGGAGAGGTCATCCCCGTTATCGATACCCGTGTCAAGTTCATGTTGGAAGGCAAGAAGGACCATTCACAGGATCGAATTGTCGTGGTCTTTATGGAGGATAAAAAGATCGGTATTGTGGTGGATGAGGTGAAGGAAGTGCTGACCCTTTCTCAAGAACAACTGGAAGAACCGCCGTCTGCCGGCAAAAAGAATGCGGGTTTCATCAGCGCCATTGCCAAACTGGAAGACCGGATGTTGATGATCATTGACATCGACAAGGTGCTGACCACGGAAGAGCTGATTAAAATAGACAACGTGGTGGAACAACTGTAATCAATGTTTTAACAACCAATAGATGAAAAAGGCACCCTTTTTGGGTGCCTTTTTTGTTGGATATGCCCGTTAAACAAGAAAAAACCCGCTCGATAGCGGGTTTAATATTGAGGGGAAGAAATCATCTATTTAAAAGGAGGCATTTCTTCCGTAGTTACTTTTAGTTTAACTAAAGTCTGTCAAGTTAGCCTTAAGCATTTTGATTATACACCCCCCTGGGTGAAAAGTCAACACAACTGTAAAATAAATTTCTGAAAACATTGTGTTAACAGAGTGTGATGGGGATTCTTTTTAGTATTATCACATGATTTGACATCATTTCTTTTTTTCCTTCCCCCTTTGATTTTTACTTTTGTATGCTATAATCTTTTCCCGTAAACAGATCAATTACGGGAGGATCATTATGCCTAAAAAGTATATAGTCGTTACAGGTGGGGTCATCAGCGGAATCGGCAAAGGTGTTCTGGCTGCTTCGACCGGTCGTTTGTTGAAGGAAGCCGGTTTGGATATCCGCAGTGTGAAGATGGATCCTTATCTGAACGTGGATGCCGGAACGATGAATCCCAATCAGCACGGTGAAGTGTATGTGACCGAGGATGGTTATGAAGCGGATTTGGATTTGGGACATTACGAGCGGTTCATGGGGATCAACGTTAAAAAGGAAAATAACATTACCGCCGGTCAAATTTATTCATCGGTGATTGATAAGGAAAGGGCCGGCAAATATTTGGGTTCCACCGTCCAGATGGTACCCCATGTCACTGCGGAGATTAAATCCAGGCTGAGTGCCATCCAGTCGGAGATTTTGATCATCGAAATCGGCGGTACCGTCGGGGATATTGAGGGGGAAATCTTTTTAGAGGCGATTCGTGAGCTTTACATGGATATTGGCCGGGAGAATTTCCTGTTTATTCACACGACGTATGTGCCTTTTTTGCGCACGACCAACGAGTTTAAGACCAAGCCGACCCAGCAATCGGTTCAGCTGCTCAGGCGTATCGGTATTCAACCGGATATCATCGCCGCCAGGAGCGAGTTGCCCATTTCTTCAAACGAGCGCCGAAAGATTGCCCTGTTTGCCGGTGTGAATCCGGAGATGGTGGTCAATCTGCCGGATATTAAAAATGTCTACGAGATGCCTCAAAACCTCTTTAACCTGAAATTCCATCATCTCATCGCCCAGCGTTTCAACCTGACGATCAACGATGCCTTCGAGTGGGATGTGCCAAAGACGTTTCTCCCCTTGAAAATCGGCATTATCGGCAAATATTTAGGAACAGACGATGCTTATAAGAGTATCAACGAGTCCATCTTTTTATCCGGTGCGGAGAAGCCGGAGGTTCTCGATTCCCAGGAGATTGAGGAGCTTGAGGACGACGAGGTGGAGGAGATGCTCAAGCATTACGATGCCCTGATTATTCCGGGAGGGTTCGGCAAACGGGGTGTGGAAGGCAAGATTAAAGCGATAAAATATGCCAGGGAAAATGGCGTTCCCATACTGGGGATTTGCCTGGGGATGCAGTTGATGGTGGTGGAGTACGCCCGGTCTGTCGGTAAATTGGAGGGGGCAAATTCAACGGAATTTGATCCGGAGACGCCATACCCGGTGATCGATATGATGGCCCATCAAAAAGAGGTGCTGAATTTGGGCGGGACCATGCGATTGGGCGGTCAGAAAACCCCCATCTTTTCCGATACCCGTCTGAGTCAGGTTTACGAAGGGGATTCTCAAGTGATGGAACGGCATCGGCATCGATATGAGGTGAATTACGATATTTGCCAAGATTTTTTGAAAAAACCCGGTGAGGATAAGCATGCCTTGACGATCAGTTCAAAAGAGGATTTTGTCGAAGCGGTTGAGATATACGATCATCCGTTTTTTATCGGCATTCAATATCATCCGGAATACGGCTCTAAGGTGGGGGCGCCTCATCCTTTGTTCAAGGCACTTATCCGTTCGGCGAGGCCGGAATGAAAAAAGACGCCCCCCGCTGACGGGGTTAGTCTTTTTTCAGGGAGATTCTATCCCGATCGGCGTCCACTTGGATGATGATGACGTTGACAATCTGTCCCACATAGACTTCTTCCAAAGGATCGGCGTGGGGTTTGCCGAATTGAGATTTGTGGATCAGTCCGTCCACTTTCACCCCGATATCCACGAATGCGCCGAAGTCCACCACGTTTCTCACGGTTCCTTGAAGGCGCATGCCGACGGAGAGGTCTTCCATTTTTTTCACGTCCGTTTTCAGGATGGGTTGGGGATAGGAGTCTCTGGGATCGATGTAATCGGTGGTTAGGGCTTTCAAGATGTCTTCGCAGGTGATGGGGTTCATGGACAGTTTTTCCGCCAGGCCTTGAACATCAGCTCCTTTGAGTGATTGTTTGACGGATGCTGTTTGGTTTTTATAATCGTCAATGGTCCATGAAAAGGCTTGTAGGATTTGGGCGGTGGCATCGTATTTTTCCGGATGCACCACGGTGTTGTCCAAGGGGTTTTTGGATTCGGGAACCCGACAGAATCCGGCCGCCTGCTCGTAGGCTTTGGGGCCGATGCCTTTGACCTTTTTTA
>CAYYNI010000097.1:0-7807 GCA_964472765.1 uncultured Thermotogaceae bacterium
TCCACTTTGAACCGCTTGTTTAGTTGAGAGGTGTTGATGTTGCCAATGATTTTTAAAAAACGTTTCCACGGGTTCAACGACAGCCGGGTGGTGAAGATACCCAAAAAGATGGAAATGATAATAAACAGGCCGATAAAAAGAAAGGAGATCGTGCGAAATCGAAGGATCGACAGGTATTCTGAGGTGATGTCACCGGCTCCCAGGTACTGTTTGTTGTTGTAAACCGCTTCTATACCCAAAAAATACAACTCGCCGCTTGAAAATACCCCTTTTTGAAAGGCATCTCCCAATCCAAAGGGATCCTGGATAATCGTAAGCGACTCATCGGTTAGGATGGCAAAGTAAATCTGCTCGGAGAGGTAAACATAACGGTTTTCCATGTAATTTTTCCCACGGCCGCCGGGTTGCCGGAAGGATTGATCATGGCTGGACAGATGTTCGATGGACTTGAGTATATCTTCGGTTTGGGATCGAATAATGATGTTTTTGGTTGAAACCTGAAAAAAGAAAACCGCAAACAACGAAATACACAGAAAGGATAGGCTGTTAATCAAACCCGTTTTAGTGGATATCTTCATGGGCTTTTATGGATGGTCCTCGTCATCAATCACCGTATATCCCACCCCTCTGATTGTTTTAATCATATGCTTGCCGGATTTGATCTTTTTTCTTAAATAATTGATGTAGACCTCCACCACGTTGGCATTGCCCTCAAAATCATACCCCCACACCCTTTCCAGCAGCTCGTCCTTTGAAACGACACGGTTTTTGTTTCTGACCAGGTATAGGATCAAATCGTATTCGGTTTTGGATAAACTGATGTCGTCGGAATCTTCCAGCAGACGATACGAATCGGGGAAAAAACGTAAATGGCCGAATTGGATTTCTGCCAGTTTTTCCGAGCCCTTTCTTCTTAAGAGCGCTTCTATTCTTGCGTTGAGTTCATCAAAGTCGAAAGGTTTGGTGAGATAATCATCGGCGCCGGATTGCAACCCCTCGACTTTATTGCGTGTCTGATCCAGGGCGGTCACCATGATGATTCCCGTTTGTTTGTCCTGTTCCCGGATCATTTTGGCCACTTCTACGCCATCCAGTTCGGGAATCATCACATCCAGCAGGACCACATCGGGCTTAAACTGCTCAAAATCATCCAGTGCCTGCATTCCGTCGACGGCAATTTGCGTCTCGTAATGTCTGTGGGTCAGTTCTAATTGCAGGAGCCTGGCAATTTTTTTATCGTCTTCAACAATCAGTATTCTTGGCATTTATCTTCCTCATTCCCAATCAATTTTTGGCTCAAAGAGGCTCCAATCAATCTGCTGAATCCATGATCATCTTTAACAAATCATCTTTTGTGATGGGAATCTCTCTAATGCGTTTGCCGATGGCGTGGGAAACGGCGTTGGCAATGGCCGCCGGGGCGGGTATCAATGAGGGTTCGCCAATTCCTTTTGCGCCGAATGGACCCTTCGAGAAGGGGGTTTCAACGATTTCCACTTTAATCTGGGGCATTTCCCGTATGGTGGGAATGGTGAGGGTGTTGAAATTAGTTGTCATCAGATTCCCCTTGTCATCGTGCTTGAGCTTTTCATACAAGGCGTAGCCCATTCCCTGGACAAAGCCGCCCTGAACCTGGCCATATACCCCATCCGGGTTGATAGCCCGTCCTACATCATGACCGGCGAATGCCTTTAATACTTGAACGTGGGCGGTCAACAGGTCTACTTGAACCAATACCACGTTGGTGGCAAACGAATAGGTGACATAGGCCTCGCCAAATCCCTTTTCGATATCCCAGTGCAGTTTGGGGGTTTTAAACCATCCTGTAGCGGACAATCCGGCATTTTCTGTATCTGAAAAAACGGCGACATCGTGAAAGCTCATCCTGGCATCCGGGTTTTCAAAGTCGTAAAATCCTTTTTCATCCACAGCGACTGATTCATGGGAAATACGTAAATGCTCTGCGGCGATGGCTTTCATTTTTTCAAGGAGTTCTTCACAAGCCAGTTTCACCGCATTCCCGCTGAACAGGGTGGTTCGTGAAGCCACCGTGGGCCCGCTGTCCGGCACGAATGCCGTATCGGGTTGATAAACCCGTATTTTGGAAATATCCTGGCCTAAAATCTCACTGGCGATTAACGCCATGGTGGTTTTGGCCCCCTGGCCCATCTCCGTCCCGCCGATTTGAATGCCCACCGTCCCATCCTTAAATACCTGAACAAACGCCCCGCTGGCATCCAAACGCTGTCCCATGGCCCCTAAAGCCACACCGTAATGGATGTGGGAAACACCAAGGCCCCGCTTGACGTGTCGATGGGTTTTGTTGAAATCATCCACTTCCCGCTGAAGATTTTCCCAGTCTGCACGCTCCCGGATACGTGTGATCGTCTCCTTTGCGCCGATATCTTCATTGAGCAAATGCCCGGTGGGCGTGGATTTCCCCTTTTCCAAGGCGTTGATCTGGCGGATATGCAGCCGGTCGATCCCTAATTTGTTAGCGATTTCATCCATCATGGATTCGATGCCAAAAAAGACCTGGGGGGAGCCGAATCCCCGGTAAGCCCCGCAGGGAACCTTGTTGGTGTAAACACCGTACACATCGACGGATACGTTTTTAATATCATAGGCACCGGCGGCATGTACGACCGAACGCCACAGGACAATAGGTGAAAGGGTCCCGTGAGCCCCGATGTCTGAGATCGCTTCACACCGGAGAGCCCGGATTCTGCCATAATCGGTGACGCCCACTTTATACCGCATTTTGATGGGATGGCGTTTGCTGGTGAGCTGCAAGTCTTCTTCCCTGTCCAGGCACAGTTTTGCTGGTCTTCTCAGTTTGTTGGCAACTAAGGCGGCCGGGATGGCAAAATAGGTGGGAACGTCTTCTTTTCCGCCGAATGCGCCGCCGGTTTCCGTTTGAATGACCCGGACATCCGAATAGGGAATGCCCAATACTTCCGCCACGCCGTTTTGCACATAATAGGGGCATTGCATGGAGCCGTAAACCCTGAAGGTGTTGTTGACATCGATCATGGCGATGACGCCTTGGGGTTCCAGATAAGCCTGTTCCTGATAATCCGCAAAGAAGTCTCCTTCCGTCACCAGGTGGCACCCTTCAAACATCTTTTCGGGGTCGACTTCACCCTTTTTCACCACATAATGGGTCTTGATGTTGGTATCCGAGTGAATGATGACTTTGTCCGTCATGGCCTCATCCATGTCAAAAACGGGAGTAAGGGCTTCGTATTCAATCCGGACTTTTTTAGCAGCCCTTCTGGCTTGTTCCGGACTGTTTGCGGCGATCAATGCCACATAATCACCCACATAGGTGATCTTGTCCATGGGCTTCAACAATGCCGGATAATCGGCAACCACATCTCCCATTTCATTCTTTCCCGGAATGTCTTCATAGGTTAAAACATTGATCACCCCATCGGATGCTTTGGCCTGGGAAACATCAATGGCCTTGAGAATCCCGTGGGCAACGCCCGCCGTTGCGATTGAGACGTAAACCATGCCGTCGAATTCCAGATCTTTGATGTATTTGGAGGTACCACAAACCTTTTCCTTGCCTTCCAGTCTGTTGACCTTTTTACCGATTGCTTTGTAGTTTTGCCCGATTTTTTCCATATTCTCTCCTCTATCGTGTATGCTTAATACTCTTCTGCCAAAATAGTGGCTAATTTATCCTGAAATCCCAACTGCATCAACTGTAGCAGAACGTTGAGTTTGGGATTATCTTCCCCTTCAAATGCAAGGAGTATCTTTTTGGAAACCACCGGAATCGGAAGGATAAAGAGAATGGAACCGTTCTGTCTCTCTCTGATTCCGATGTCCTCATAATCGAGATGATCGTATTCCTCGAAATACTTCACAATATCCGGATCGGGGTTTTTCGGGAAATTAATGGGAGTCCCGCCGCTTTTAAAGGAAATATAAAACTTCTTGATCCCGAAATCCATGGTCAGATTCTTATTCATGATGTTGTAAAAGTCCACTACGCCGTTGCATTGACCCACCTTTTTGTACAGTTCATTTGCACTTTGAAAGGCTTCCATCACTTCTTCGTAGGAATGAAGCATCTTGTTGAAATCGCTGTGGGCGATGATGATTTCAAGGACCATGCCGGCCATCTCGCACATCATGCGCATAAAATCGGCTTCTTCCCGGTTGAACCCGTACAAGAATGTCACACCGAGGATATTTCCGTCCAAGCTACGGATAATAAAGGCCGAATCCGGTACATTGCCCGTTTCTTCTTCCATGTTGAAAAAAGGTTTTAAGTTGCCGAAATCTTCTTCGATGGCTTCACGTTCATCCAGGGCGGTCAAATCGTAAGCGTCCCAAACGGTGTTGTATTTGATGGTCAAGGCGTGTTTGTAATCGTCCACGTTGTATCCCCAAAGCAGATTACCCCAGCTTTTTCGCACGAACATCTTCACATCACGAATCTGGAAGAGCTCCCGGACCATGTCTGCAAATTTATCACAAAAAGGGTCTACTTTTTGAATGGAAAACAGGTATTTCAACCCCTCGTAGAAGGATTGTAGACGGAAATCCGACTGATTCAGGCTTTTTCTGTCCCTATTCATTTTATCCCGCAAACGCTGATACTCAACAATACTGGACAACAAGCGGCTGAGATTGTTGATAATGATCTTCTCGCCATCGCTGAACGCCTTTTGCCGGGCGATGAGAATGATATAGTTGACCGAGCCGTCAATTTGTATGGGGACGGTGTAAAGGGTTTGATAGAGACTTTTTAATGCTTGGGTTTCGCTGTAACGATCCGTTTTCATAAGATCCACCGGGAAGATAGTCATAGGTGAACTTTTTTCTTGAGGATCCTTTGCAATCTGTTGAATAGGATGTTCGAATCCGTGATTGTGAACCAGCAGATAGTCTTTTTCCAGTTTATACAACGCACTGGAAGACACCAGCAGTTCTCCGAAGGCGTCACTGAATATCTGCAAATAATCATCCATTGGTAAGGGTTCCAGCAGTGAACCGATTATCGTTTCCATCCCGGTGATGGAGTACATCAGCTTGGAAATTTCCTCTTCCTTTTCCTCTTTCATCGAGTATAAACTTTGAATTTCCAGTAATTTGTTAATGGTTTCAACCATATCTTGATCTAAAGGGCGCTTGAAAAACAAATGCGTTCCTTCAAAGAATTCGTAATGAAGATAATCCGCCAATTCTTTTTTGACAGGTTCCAATTCGTCGTATTGATAACCCTTCGGGCTGCATCCCAGGGCATCTTCCAAAACCCATTTGTGCTTTCCCCGTTCATCTTCCTTTTGCCTGAAAAAGCATCCGCCCGCTTCAGGATGGTCTTTTTGCAAAAAGGTTAAAATCTCTGTGTATAACCTGGGTGTGCCCAAATATTTTATGATCGGATTCATAGAAAAGCCCCCTTTAGGCTTCTTTTTCAAGAATGTTTTTTTGCATTCGATTCTGTTCGCTGATGATGTGAGCCATATCCTCTTCCAAAATATAGGAATCTTTTATACGGATGTTGCCGTTGATCACCGACAGGTAAACCGGTCCCGGATTACACAGCACAAGGGCCGAAATAGGATCGGAAAGCCCTCCGGCCATTTCCAGCGTATCCAGCCTGAAAAAAACGAAATCCGCTGCCTTTCCCGCCTCCAGACTTCCAATATAATCATCCATGCCCAACACCCGGGCGCCTCCCATGGTCCCCATTTTCAAAACCTGCCGGGGCGTAATGGCATCCGCACCCTTGGAAACCCTTTGGAGAAAAAGGGCTGCACGGGCTTCTGCGATCATGTTGCCGGTGTCATTGCTGGCACTGCCGTCAACCGCCAAAGACATTCTGATCGAGGGGTGTTCAAGCATTTCAACGATGGGCGCTGTCCCGGATCCCAAACGCATATTCGAAACCGGGCAATGGGCGACGCCTGCTTTTGATCGGTTGAATTTTTGAATATCCTCATCCGAAAGCCACACACAATGGGCGAACCAGGCCCTTTCGTTAAGCCATCCCAGTTTATCCATATAATCCACCGGTCTTAAACCCACCTTTTCCAAACAAAACGTTTCCTCATCCTGTGTCTCCGCCAGATGCGTGTGAATGAGTAAATCCCTTTTTTCAGCGAATGCCAGTGTTTTAGTCATCAGCGACTGGGTGACGGAAAAGGGGCTGCACGGTGCCAGGGCTATTCTCAGCATGGATCCCCTGCCGGCGTCATGATATTTGTTCACCACACGCTCGCAATCCGCCATGATTTCATCTTCGTCTTGAACGACCGAATCAGGCGGCAGGCCGCCATCTTTTCGGCTCAGCGACATACTGCCCCTGCAGGGATGAAACCTCACCCCTGTGTGAATTGCGGCATCCACTTCTTCATCAAACAATTTCTGTGTGCCTTTGGGGTAAAGGTAGAACATATCCGAGGTGGTCGTGACACCGGTTTTCATCATCTCATATATTCCCACCAAGGCGGCGTTATGAATTTCGGCTGCGCCGATGTATTTCCATCTTTCGTAAAGGAAGGTCAACCAATCGAAAAGCTTCAGGTTTTGAGCCCCTTTCACATTTCTGAACATGGATTGGTATAAATGATGGTGTGTGTTCACCATGCCGGGGATACACACCGTATGGCTCATATCATATGATTCATATGCCTGTTCATCCAACCGTTGAGGTTTTCCCGTGCCGATCTCGCTAATGGTGCCCCCTTCGGTTATGATATAGGCATTCTCCATTTCCCTGTCCTGAGCATCCATGGTTGCCAAACAATCAATATTGTAAAAGAGTTTTTTCAACCCGATCACCTCTGAAAAATATGCGTTCCAATGTACAAAATTATAGCATAAACCCACAGGTTTCATAAGTTGACTTTCATCTGGCATTTTGTTATAATACGCCGGATATCAATTCTCACATCCGAACGGTTTTTTGTTGTACACAAGACCGTTATTGTCCGGCGGACAACTCGTTCCCGTTCCGGTGCTTAGGGTTTCTTAAGTGGGGCGGTCACAGACGGATGGCGGATTAACCAAATTTGGAGGTGCTACATGTCAGTCGTTTCAATGAAACAGCTTTTGGAGTCCGGTGTTCATTTCGGGCACAGGACTATGCGTTGGGATCCGAAGATGTCAGAGTATATTTACACCCATCGAAAAGGGGTTCACATCCTGGATCTGCAAAAGACTTTAAAAATGATCGAAACCGCCTATGATTTTGTCAAAGAGGAAGCCGGTAAAGGGGCCACCATTCTTTTCGTGGGAACGAAAAGACAAGCCAGAAAGGCCGTTGAGGAAGAGGCAAAACGATGCGGGGCTTTCTACGTCAACAACCGCTGGCTGGGCGGAATGATGACCAATTTTAAAACCATCAAGGCGAGAATCAAAAAACTGATTGAACTGGAAGCCATGGAAGCCAACGGCGAGTTCGATGGCATGCCCAAAGCCCAACAGTCCATTTACAGGCACAGGCTGGAAAAGCTTCAGAAGAACTTGGGTGGCGTGAAGGAAATGAAAGATGTTCCCGATCTCATATGGATCGTTGATCCCAAGAAAGAAGAAATTGCCGTTGCCGAAGCCAATCTTTTGGGCATACCCATTATCGCAACGGTTGATACCAACTGCGATCCCGATCTCATTGATTACATTATTCCTGGAAATGACGACGCCATCAGAGCCATTCGATTATTGACTTCCAAAATAGCCGATGCGTATATCGAAGGCAGGGAAGGCTACGTCAACGATCAGGAAGAAACCGTTGAAACAGAAGAAACGGACAATGAGCAGAAACATTATGATGATGACGATGATGACG
>CAYYNI010000098.1:0-7634 GCA_964472765.1 uncultured Thermotogaceae bacterium
ATGAGTTGACGGTTTACACGTATGAAAGCATGGACTGGTTTATCGGAGAATTGTCAGAACAGTTTGAGAGGGAAAACGATTGCACGCTGCGCATCATCAAACTGGGAGATGCAGGTAGCGTGCTTTCCAGAATGATCCTGGAAAAAAACCACCCTCGAGCAGATGTCGTCCTTGGATTGGATCAAAGCTTGACCATAAAAGCCCTTGAAAACGAATTGCTTGAAAAATACACACCGAACAAACTTCAAACCGTTGAAAACGACGATCTCATCTTTGATCCCACCGGGCATATGAGTCCCTTTGATTACGGTGCGATTGCCCTGATCTACAACCCTTCAAGGCTTGAAAACCCGCCTGAATCATTTGAAGACCTGACGGGTATGGAAAAAGTGCTGATCATACAGGATCCAAGAAGCTCCAGCACCGGACAAGCCTTTCTCTTGTGGACCATCGCCATATACGGTGAAGATTGGCAGGCCTATTGGAAGCGGGTCAAACCAGCCATTTTGACCGTCACCAGCGGATGGACCGAAGCGTTTTCCAAATTTGAGGCGGGAGAAGCGCCCATCATGGTCAGTTATGCAACGGATGGAGCTTATTCGTATGAATACTACGGCTCACTCACCTATCAAACCTTAATCCCCAAAGAAGGCGCCTATGTTCAAATTGAAGGGGTCGGCATTATCAAGGGAACAAAAGAACGGGAATTGGCTGAAAAATTTGTTGAATTCACCCTTTCAGAGGACTTTCAACAAGAGATTCCTTTGAATCAATGGATGTTTCCGGTGGTGGACGTTCCAATGCCTGAATCATTCCAATACGCCCTCAAACCGGAGAAAATCCTGACCTTGGATGCTTCACAAATCGCAAACCACATGGATCAGTGGCTTGAAGAATGGGAAGGGATCATGTATTAAAAAGACCCTTGGCTACACCGGTGGAACCCTACTGATCATCATTGCCTTCGCACCCATGATTTTTTTGATCAGAGACTTCTTCAAACCCGAAGATTTTTTACTTATCAAGGACCCTAAATTCATGAGGGTCCTTTGGTTTTCGTTTTACCAGGCCCTTTTATCGTCTGTGCTTTCTTTTGTTGTGGCCATATTCCCGGCACTCTATTGCGCCAAAAACAGCAATGCCATTTCAACGTTGCTGGAAAACGCCATTTTCATCCCCTTTTTCTTCCCGCCGGTATCCATGGTCATAGCGTTCAGCACGATCTTCTCCTCAGCGGGAATACTGGCAAAGATTGGTTTTACACCAAATGTTCTCTACACGTTAAAAGCGATCCTCATCGCCCATGTATTCTACAATTCTCCCATTTTTGTCAAATACATCAGCCATTCGCTGATGACGATACAAGCCGAAGTCTTCGATGCTTCCAGACTCGAAGGCATGAACCGAATCAAAACGCTGTTGAAGATAGAATTTCCATTGATCTTACCGTCTATCCTGAAAGCCTTTTTCTTAGTCTTCACCTACTCCTTCATGAGTTTCGCCGTGGTGCTCAATCTGGGGGGCATTCGCTATTCCACAATCGAAGTCTCCATTGCCAATGCCTTGAGAGGTAATTTTAACTTTTCACAGGCCTTGTTTTACGCCCTTGTTCAGTTTGCCATTTTGTTTGTTATCAACTTCATTCTCTCCAATCTGTTGAAAGAAAGTTATGAAATGGCACCCCCCCAAAAACTGAAAGCCAAAAGCTCTCCCGTCGAAAAAATGATTGCCTGGCTATACGGCCTATTTGAATACGCCATCATCATCATCGGTCTTTCCGGAATCTGTTTCAATCATCACGAGGCAACCTTTACACTGAAACATCTTTTCAACCTGTTTTCCGATGAATTGAACCGAAAATTCAAAATCATTGCATCCATCATCAATTCCGTGAATGTAGCCCTCATCGCATCCACAATCGCCACACTGATCGGTTATTGGCTGGCGGATTTAAAGACAAAACTCACCGATTTTTTTATTTTGCCCCTTCTGGGTGTATCAGGTGCATTCATCGGCATGTCTTTGCTTTATACCAATATTCTCTACAACGTGCCCTTTGAATTGCTTATCTGTTTCGGGTTTATTTTTATTAGCGTCCCCCTCGCCTATTCCTTTTTATATCAAAGTGTCAAAGGATTCAAACACGAATTACTCGAAGCGGCTTTCATCGATGGCGCTAACCATTTTAAAGCGTTTCTATACGTTAAATTCCCCATACTCATACCGGCTATTTTGGCCGTATTCTTTCAAGTGTTTGCGATCATCTACGGGGAATTCACCATCTCGTACACCATGCAGATCCGGGATTTCTTCCCTCTGGCAAGCGTGGTGAACTACTCTCTTTCAGCCCATCGCTATTATCTTGAAAGCCAGGCCTTTGCCTCTCTGAATACGATTATTGTATTTGCAACATTCTTCAGTGCATCTTTATTTACAAAGAAACTGACAAAGAATTAAAAGAATGATTGTAACGTTACCCCCTTGAAAAAGGGGAATTTCTTCATATAAAAACCGCTCATTTTTGTTATAATAAATGCAATTTTGAACCATGGAGGGATTTGATGATTCGATTTAATGGAGTCAGCAAGGTATTCCAAAACGCAAAAACTCCCACAAAAGGTTCCCAGTCAGCCTTAGGGGGTTTGTTTCGTAAAAAAGCAACACAGCAAGATGGAAAAAAGAGCTCGGTAATTGCTCTTGATCATGTGAGTTTTGAAGTAAAAAAAGGAAGGATATTCGGCTTGCTTGGCCCCAACGGCGCAGGGAAAACCACTGCCCTCAGGATCCTTTCAACCCTGATCAGACCCACACAAGGCACAGTGGATGTGATGGGACTGGACACAGTCAAAGACAGCCAGCAAATCCGACAAAACCTGGGTTTTTTATCATCAGACATGAACCTGTCCGGCAATTTATCCGCCAGGGATTTTCTCATCTTTTTTGGTCGACTGAACCACATCGAGGAGAGCCAACTTAATTCAAGGGTGGGAGAACTCTCAAAGTACCTGGAAATGGATCAATTCATGGACAGGCGAGTCTCCACCTATTCCACCGGTATGAAACAAAAAACACTCATTGCCATTGCCCTGATTCACGAGCCGGATATCGTTATCTTTGATGAACCCACCAACGGATTAGATATCATGACCTCACGCATCGTTTTGAACTATCTGAAAGACTTGAAGGCAAGGGGCAAAACCATTATTCTATCCACCCATATCATGACCGTGGCGCAGAAGATGTGCGATGATATGGTGATCATCAACAAAGGAAAAATAATCGCAGAGGGAACCGTCAAAGAGATTCTTGATAAAACCCAAAAGGATGACCTTGAAGATGCGTTCTTCGAACTGATGGGAGTTGATGCCGTATGAAAGATACCTTGACCATATTGAGAAAAGAATTCGCCAACCTGTTTAAAGACAAGCGAACCGTCTTTTCTATTTTATTCCTGCCCATCATCATCTTCATCGCTGTCTTTTTCTTCATGAACATGATGATGCAACAGGAACAGGAAAAGCTGGAACAAACCATCTATACCATTTACACCAACAACCCCAAAATCATGGAACAGATCACACAAGGGTTGAATCATTCCGTCAATATCATCACACAAACGGATAACATGGAAGAAGCGCTGCGTACTTCCTCTATCCATTTGGCCGTTATTTTTGACGAAGGGATTTCCTTTGAGGAATTCCTGAAAGACGAGAACAAACAGATAAAGATGTATTCCTATTCCGAATCATCGGCATCAGCCAACATCCGAACGATTATCAGTGCAAACATGCATCAGCTGAGAGACTACTATCTCAGACAGGAACTGGAAGAAAACGGGCTGAGCGCTTCCATATTGGATATGCCCAATCTGGTTCAGGAAAATGTGGCGACGGAAAAAGAAATGGCGGGGGGGATCTTTGGTTCCATTCTTCCCTATATGCTGGTTATCTACCTGTTTTCATCTTCTTTTGGAATCGGATTTGACACCACTGCCGGCGAAAAGGAACGACAAACCTTGACGATTCTCTTATCCAATCAAGTCTCAAGAACATCCATCGCCTGGGCAAAAATCCTTTATATCATGATCATGAACATCCTAACGGCCACCCTATCGGTTATCGCTTTCTCCATCGGCTTTACCACCATCCTCACGGATATTCCCGGCAATGCCATGGCAGCCTTTACTCCTTCAACGGTTGCGATGCTTTTCTTTGTCACACTGTCAATGGCTGTTTTGGTCGCTGCCATCATCGTTGTGGTGGGAATCTTCGCAAGAAGCGTGAAAGAAGCCTCATCCTACGCCATGCCCATTTACATCATCGTGATCATCTTCGGCGTCATGAGCCTGCAACCGGAGGCGTTTAAAGAAACCAGTTCCATTATATTCATACCATTAATCAACGGCATCCTCACGCTGAAACAACTGTTCACATCACCGGAATTGCCCATGATGAACTTCGGCATTACCATGATCGTCAATTTAGCCGTAACCGGCATCCTGGTCTTTTTGGCATCCAGAATGTTCAGCAATGAAAAATATGTGTTCAGAACGGAATCATAGATGAAAATAATCCTTATCGCCGCCCTCTCAGCAAACGGAAAAATTGCCGCCGAGGGTGGCGGTTCTTCTCTAAAGTGGACCAGTAAAGAAGATACGCAATATTTTATCCAACGAACCAAAGAAGCTAAAAACCTCATCATGGGCAGAAAAACCTTCGAGACCATCAACAAGCCCCTAAAAGACAGAACGGTTTACGTTTTGACAACTAATCAGGAGTTGCTAAACAAGCAACTCCCCGGCGTTGTCTTTACCGACAAACCACCCGAAACACTCATCAAAACCCTCGAAGAAAAAGGCGAAAAAGAATGCTGCATCGCAGGCGGAAAGAGCATCTACGAACAATTCCTAAACCTCAATCTTGTAGACGAACTCCATCTGACCGTTGAACCCATCCTCTTTAAAAGCGGAACCAATCTGGCGGATCGTTTAAAAGAAGACTTGCAATTAGAATTAATAAACATTGATAAACTCAACAGCTCAACCTTGCTTTTAAAGTATCGTGTCGTAAAAGTATAAAGTGTAATTACTCCCCTCACTAGAGATATAAACCACATTGATTAAATGAATCAGAAAAGTAAGAAGGGATATAAAGTAGTATTTTAAAAATGATGGACATGACATCTTCAGTTAGCCATATCTATTTACGTGACAGTTGATAGGAATGTCACCTAAAACCCACAAGACCCATTTCGGACTTGAAATGTAACAATTTTGCCGAAATCCCTCAATTTTCTGATAAAATACAGTTAGCGTGCTTCAAACCGCATGACATTTTAACGTATTGAAAAGTGAACAAGGCTAACAGCAATGCTTTCTCAGCCGTTCAAAACTGGGTAGTCTTTGTTATCCGGCTCATATATAAAGCTAAACAGAGCCATTTAATGAAATGTCATATCGTCAGTTAAGAATCTATCGGATAGACAACCAAATCATACGGGAGGAAAAAGGGATGAAGCGAAAAGGATTTTTGGTTATTCTATTTGTAACACTAATGGTGCTTATCATTAGTTCATGCGGAGGCGGAGGACCGAAACTTGTTCTTGTCACAGCAATCACCGTCACCGGTGAAGGTAATGAAGAAATAGTACAGGTAGGAGAAACGTTACAGATGGAAGTGCAGATATTGCCCTTGAATGCCTCCAATAAGGGAGTAATATGGTCGGTGGAAAATGCAGTCGGTGATTCAACGAGAGAAAATCTGGCGGAGATCACCCAAACAGGTATACTTACGGGTTTATCAGGAGGAACTGTTATTGTAAAAGCAACGGCCAAAGACGGTTCAGAGGTTGAAGGAACAAAAGAAATAACCATAACCCCCCCACCACCGGAACTGAAAAATCCCACACCAGACAATAATGCCCAGCAGGTTCCGAAGGATATAGATTTTTCCTGGGAATTAGACACTCATCAGAGGGCTATTTTGGGCTATGATTTCTATTTCGGAACATCCCAGGATAAACTCCAAAAAATGAATGAAGAAATACTTGCTTCAGAGTCTTTCACTCTTGAAGGAGTTGACTATAATACGACCTATTACTGGAGAGTTAGAGCTGTGATTTCAAATGATGGAACCCAGGAAGAGATTTTGGGTCCCATTTGGAAGTTCACCACTAGCAACACATTAGAAATCCATATAGTTGCTACACAGGAAGATATGAATAATGGGTACTTTTTTATAGAGTTTCATGAAAATCCCAAAGAAACAGAAGATAGAACACTTTTTTTTATTCGAGAAACTCCCTTATCCAATGTGTTAAGTATCATTCAGAATACCGAATATCTACCAGGGAATTTCCAAGTTGACAACACAATCACTTTTAAAACTGATAAAACCAAAAAAAATAAATATGGTTATCGAATCAAACCAATAGGCAATCAAAATGGTTTTAGCACAGGGTTTTGTGATGAAAACATAGGAATATGGGATTTGTTTTACACCTTTCCAAGATTAGAAACTTCTCATTGGGAAAACATTCTAGTTGTTTTTGATGTACCTCAAGATATGCAGGTTTATGCTTCATGGGAATCATATGATAATAGTAAAAATGGTAGAGTTTTTCAAGTTTTCCCTTCCCCTTATGATCGGCCCTATTTGGATGATTATCATTTTTGGGTTTGTACGTGGGGGAATTTTCATTCAGAACAGATTACAACATATTATGATGAAAAAAATCTTGTTCTGTTGGGCTATGAAACTAACACCGACACATATTTCGAATTAGCGGATTTTATGTTTGGTTATGCCATGCAAGCGTTTGAAAACGCTTTGGAGTTAATGCCGAAAAATACAATTATCGTAATGTTAGACCCTGATTCACCTTTTTACGGAGGAGAAGGTGTAGGCGGTTATTATTTACCGAATTGGGGTGGAGAAATCAGCGAACCTGAAAGAAATCCTAACGCAGAAGATGAAATGGCATTGGATAGTCCAATTACTTTAGCTTATCCCAATATTGGAGGGTTAGCAACCACTGCAGGCCATTGTGTCATACATACGAATTTGGTGGCATTTGTTGATGATTGGTGGCCCATTGAGGGGATTGCGACTTATTATCAACTTTATTTCCTTCGTTTACAAGAATGGTTTACTCAAGAAATGTATGAAGAAGGGTGGAAGTTGCATATTGATTTTTATCATGATTATGTGATTCCCAATGGATATGATTGGATACTTCAGGGAACAGGTAATATATACCCACCCCCGGACCATGATCAATCAACATGGATAGCATATATCAAAGGAGCTTTGTTTTTCTATACAATTGATCAGATTATTAGAGAGACAACCGGAAAAGAACTCATTGATTTTATGAAATTTTACATTGAGGGAATAACAGGCGATAATCAATACAGAATTTTCTCTTATGATTGGTTCATTGAGTCTCTAACAGCATATACCGGCAAGGATTTTCAGCTTTTCTTCGATAAATTTGTCTTTGATAAGCAACCGTTACCAATAAGAGTTATTGAAGATACGATAATTATTGATGAATGGGACCCATCAATGGTCAGAGTAAATTGAGGAACGTTTATGATGCTCTCAAAGAAAAATGCAGTCCCTCAACCTCATGGG
>CAYYNI010000099.1:0-7618 GCA_964472765.1 uncultured Thermotogaceae bacterium
TATTTTAGTACCATCTTTAAAAACAGTATCATTGATACCTATTACGGTTTATGGTATTACTTTTTCTATATTCTGGTGATTTATCATTTTCTATCTCTACTGGTGATTATGCCTTTTTTTGAGCAGTTTATGATTCGTCCGCTTTTGGGAATGGATATGCTGCTGGCTGTTGGCTCTGGTTATCTGATCCGCTTTCTGATGTATATGGTGATCTTGTATCTCGAATTTGCCCTGTATATACTGATCAGCGAAAAGATCCATCATCAAAAGAAGATTTCCTTTGTCACCATTGCCAAATCGCTATTTGGAAGGGTTCGATTTGCCCTGTCATTTTCCAACTGGCGGATTATGATCGTCTTCTTGATGATCTTTCCCTTTTTGAATCTTCCCTTGACATCCAACATCATTCATCATCTGGATATTTCAATGACCATCCGAGAATACATTAAAAGTCATCATATGCTGTATGCCCTTTCCATTGTGGGGCTGATCATTTTGGTCTATTTCAGTATCAAGTGGTCTTATGCCTTGCCGTATTCGGTGTTGCAGAAAAAGAGTGTGAAAGAAAGTGTATCAAAAACTCAAAAATATTTGAAATCCATTTTTGTTTTTCACCTCTTTTTTTTACTTTTACTTTTTTCGGCCGGATCATTGATCCTACAAAGTGAAAAATGGTTTTTAAATGATTTTTTGTTAATGAAAATTTTCGACGAAGGCGTTATCATGATCATGACCAAGTTCTTTTTGATTTGCTTGGCGGTTGTGGTGGCTGTTTTTGTTATCCCTTTTTATTTCAATTTTCTCACCCATTTATATCATTCAAGAAAAGGCGATCCGGGGCATTCTGTTGATTTTGAAAAAATGAGCAAAAAACGATACAGCATAGTACTGACTAGAAATATCTTTTTGATTCTTTTCTCTCTTGGCTTGAATTTTATTGGATTTTTCATTTTCCAGGATATCGATTTTAACAAAAGCAAAGTAATGGTTCATCGTGCAGGGGGAGAAATCGTTACTGAAAACACGGCTGAAGCGATTGAATATGCTCTATCCAATCATTTTGATGCTATTGAAATCGATATTATGGAAACAGCCGATGGGCACTTTGTTCTCAGTCACGATTTGAATATTTATCGGCTGACGGGTCACGATAGAAGGATAAATGAGCTGGCCTTAAATGAATTGAAAAGTATTCCCATCAAAGGATTGAAGAAATCAAGGTTCATATCTTTGGAAGAGGCTTTGGAAATTGCAAAGGGAGAAATGCTTGTGAATATTGAGTTGAAGACCCACGGCAGAGAATCCCCCGACTATCTCGACCGATTGTGTGACATCATCACAGATTTTGACATGGTTGACGAATGTCTAATTTCTTCCTTTGATTACAGTGCTTTGAAATATATTGAGACCTACTGCGAAGCAATAAAAACCATCCTAATCGGATTCTATGTGCCCATGCCGGAAACACTCCTGACGGACGGATTGGCTGTAGATTTGGCCTATTTGACAGAAGACAAAGCAGAACGTATCAGGGAAAGCGACAAACTCTTTCTGGTCTGGACCGTCAAAGATGATTCGTACCGAATTTTTGAAGCCATCTTTTTCAACAGTGATTATATTATCACCGATTATCCTGAGATTCTCAGGTATATTATGCAGAATTTGAACTATTTCTCGAATTTCATGTCCGCTGCAAGGTCCCCGTTTCCAAGAAAGCCTATTTATCCGGTAGTATAATAGATCAGAACAACGTTGAATAAACAATAAATGGGGTGTTAATCATGAAAAGAGTCCTGGTTTTTTTGCTTTTACTGTTGTTCCTTTCCAGTGCCTTTGCTTTAATGACAGCGTTTCTAACCACATCGGAAGCTTCCCAGGTGATGATCCTTGGGGATTTTTCAAACGACGAACCGATAAAAATGCAACAAGTGAATACCCTTTGGCGCTATACAGTTGATTTGAAACCCGGAACATATCGATACTACTATCTGGTCGATGGTGTACCACTACTCGATTATAAAAATACCGATTTAGTAGTCTACAATGGCCGGGTTTATAACACAAGAATCGTCAGTGAACGTTTTCAAACAAAATCGGGAGACGGCCAAGTCTCAAAGGTCTATTTCGAACATTCCAGACAATCTATCAATCCCGTTGAAAAAGGCGAAATTTACTTGACTATCGGATTGAATGAAGGCGATGTTGAAGATGTACAATTACAATCCAATGCACGGGAATTCGAAAAGGAGCGGTTTAACCATCGAAATATCGAATATTTCAGATTTCATATCAAAACGCCCGCACCCGTTCTCAAATACCGGTTTGTGATTCAAGACGGTCAAGAAATTGTCTATGGAGTGAATGGTTCAGAGGAATTTTTTAGTTTTGATTTCGATCATCCCATCATCGATTATATGAACATTCCGGAATGGTCCAGAGGGGCTGTGGTGTATCAGATCTTCCCGGACCGCTTTAAAAACGGCAACAAGGACAATGATTTAAGCAGTACCCCCGATTGGTATGCGACTCCGACGGGACTACAGCTGTCCGGTTTACTGTATGGGGGAGATTTGATGGGGATCGTTGATTCCATGGATCACTTGAACACCCTCAACGTGGACAGCATTTACCTGAATCCGATCTTTCAGGCCGGTTCTGTGCACAAATACAACACCACGGATTATCTTACAATCGATCCGGGATTTGGTGATGAGAATGATTTCGATTTATTGGTTGAGACTTTGCACAACCATGATATGGAGTTGATTCTGGATGCCGTATTCAACCATACCGGAACGGCTTTTTTCGCCATGGAGGAGAATTTTCTAAAGCAAGAGGATTCCGATTATCTGGACTGGTACTTCATCCAGCAGTTTCCCATTGAAGAAAATGCAGACAGTTACAGAACTTGGCAGGGATATGCCTCACTCCCAAAACTCAACACCGAAAATCCAGAAGTAAGAGGATATTTGGCACAAGTATTGGGTAAATGGTTTGCCAAATCTGTTGACGGCTGGAGACTGGATACAACGGATCAGTATTCAAAGATTTTTCTGAAAGAGTTTTTATACCCCACGATTATGAACACGAAAAGCGATTCCATTTTGGTTGGAGAATATTGGGACCAGGCTTCTGAATACTTCAACACGGATTGTATGAATTCCGTGATGAACTACCTGTTCAGGGATATGACGCTGACTTATGTGCGTGGGGGTAGTGCCAACAGCTTTATCACCTCATCACTGGACTATTTAAATCTCTATCCCCCGCAAATCATCGACGGCATCTGGAACATGCTGGGTTCACACGACACCGCCAGATTCCTGACTCTGTTGAATGAAGACGTAGCAGCGGCCAAACTGGCGGTTGTTTTACAGATGACCTTCAAAGGCTCTCCTTTAATTTATTATGGCGACGAAATTGGCATGACCGGCGAGACAGACCCTTTCTGCAGGAAGCCTTTTCCATGGGCGGAAGAAGAAAAATGGAATAGTGAATTGTTTGACCTCTACAAGGCGCTGACGACAATTCGTTCAGACAGTGAAGCCCTGAAAAAGGGAACCATCAATTTTATCTATAACAAGGCCGGTGTCCTTGGTTTTAAACGGGAATATGAAGGAGAAAAGATCATCGTGTTCACAAATTCCAGATCGAAGGCCTTTACGGTTGATGTGGAATTGGATGGGGTTTATGAAGATGTTTTTAGTGGTGAACACTTAGATTATATTGGTACTATAAAGGGAAAGGGATATTTGATGTTGAAAGAGTTGAATTAGTATTTAATTAAGGGAGGCAGGAACACTTTTGTCGCTGTCTCCAATTTGAAGAGCGGATAAAAATGGTCTATTATGATTATAATCAAAACATTGGCAAGAATTTTCAAAGAATTGGGTTATATTGAGCAATGGGGAACCGGAATGCGAAAGATCTATGAATACAGTCAAAGCGCAGGGCTTAAAACACCTGAAATCAGTGAAAAAGGCAAGAGAATTAACCGGATTAACAGCAGATGGGGTGAAATCACTTTTTAGGAGAATGTTAGAACAAGAGCTTCTTGTGAAAATGAGAGAAAAAGAGGAACTTATTATTGTTTAAAAAAAATGGAGTTTCAGCCATCCCTACTTTGTCCACCCTTTTGGGTTCACCTCAAACCGTCTCCGTTGCTTGTTCTTGTTCCGGTTGTTTGCTTTTTGCGCCCCTGTGCTTTTTCTGCTATAATAGTATAGATGTTCTTTGGAGTAAAAAGGAGTGTTTTTATGAAGGCGGAAAAACTAAAAGAACAAATAAAAATTCAACTCGATCATTTGCCTGAAGAGATATTAAAAGAAGCGTACGATTTTCTATTATTTATTGAACAAAAGCATAAAAAAGAAACGGAACCATTAAAAAAATTCGGGTTGGGTTTAGAAGCATTTGAATTTTGGAATGACGAGAACGAAACAGACTATTCCATAGAAGATACAAAGGAATACAATGGAGATTAAACCAGGGGCTATTGGACTTTTAAAATTTCCTAATACTGACTTAAACCCTGGTAAACTAAGACCCGTTCTTGTAGTAAAAAAAGCCTCCGGAAAACAAGGAAGATTTAATTATTTGTGCCATAACTTCTCAATTGAACTATTATAATCCAGATTGGAATGAATTACAACACAAGATGAAGATTTCAAAAAAAGCGGATTAAAAACAACTTCAATCATCAGAAACTTTAAAATGGCAACGATACATGAGCGTGTTATAGAAGGTTTTATTGGGGAAATTTCTAATGAAAGATTATTAAATATCTATAGGAAATACACTGAGTTTTTCGCCAACAAAAATGAAAAGCAATAGACAACAGAACGGTTTCCCTTGCTTTTGTTACTCATAATCCTTTATTTATCAAGAGCAGGAAAATACATCAACAAAGAACAACTGGAAAAAAGAATTCAGAAAGAACTTCAGGAACAGCATAAAAAACTCTCTCAAATTCAAAAATCAAAATTACTGAAAACGGCTAATAAAGGCAATCGCATGAACACGATAGTTGCAAACAGAATCATCGCCCAAACCATGTTGCCTCTTAAACGAACTTTTGTAGACATGCTATAATAAAAAGGCTAATCGTGTTTAATTGATTAACTTATCTGAACACCGCAGCGTTTGATAAATATAGCTATGCCAAGAAAATAAATGTTTTTACTATTGGATAAATGAGGTGCATAAAATGACCGATATGAAGCATTATCAAGGGATATACAGTTATTCAGGGAAATTTAAACAACAAAAAAATGGATCAAAAGTTTTAGACGTAGACGAATTCACATATGAAGGAAAATATTTTAAACCATCAAATAAACTTGTTTTTATTATAACTCCAAGACCTGAAGAAGGAGGGTGGCTATCGGTGAAATGTGATGCAATCGGTGTAATTATTGGTGGTAACGATCTTGAAGAAGCGCTTGGTAACGCTTTTATGGATGCAGCCCTTCAATACGAAGATCTTATGTATTCTAATATACCGTTGACAGAACATGCACAAAAAATCAAAGACCTTTTCCGGAACTGGACGGTGCACACCATTGACCAGCAGGCCCAGTAAAAAGATTGAACGTATACTAAAGAAAAAGGGCTTTATAAAACTTTCCACACATCATAATCGTTATTTATACATTACTTTATCAGGGAAAAAACCAGGGATTAAAACATTTATAAGTCATGGTTCAAAAGACTATGGTGATAAGTTACTTTCTGATTTGGCTGATCAATTAAAACTAACTAAGCAAGAATTACTTGAATTCATAGATGGAAACATGACACGTGAAGAATATGAAGCGATATTAAAAAATAAAGGATTGATTTAGCCCTGCCTATGGATTGGTAGGCATAAAATAAGAAAAATTTCACCTGCCCCTACTATGTCCACCCTTTAGATCCACCTCAACCCGTCCCCTCTGCTTATCACACGGGGGCTGACCCCATGGATTTTGATTTTGATAAAAAAACGATTTACACCTCATTTTCAATGAAACTTCTGGTGATATTTAGAACTTCATAAAGAATGTCATACGGCAGTTTTTCAATAAAAGAAATGTTTCTGACAAACACGTCCAAACTTTTCATCTGTTCACACATAATTACACCTGTTGTTTTCATTCTTTCATCCAATCTAACATGAAGCGGAAATCCCCTGTCTGTGTTTGTTATCGGGCAAACAAAAGCCAACCCGGTTGCTTTGCAAAAACTCTCATTACTCACAACGACCGCTGGTCTTCTTCCTCTTTGTTCATGCCCACTTTGAGGACTAAAATCAAGAAAGACGATATCTCCCTGACACGGTTTATACGCTTTCATTCTATTTCATTTCCCACTGACTCACCGGTATCCCATTCGGAACATTTATAATCACCTGTGTAACCTTTCATCCTCTCCTTCAACGAGATAACTTTTTTTACAGGGATAATGACAATATTTCCATCAATTACTTTTATCTCAACTTGGTCATTTTCAACTATTTTCATCTCATCCAAAACTATTTTCGGAATTCTTATTGCATTACTATTTCCCCATTTTTGAATTTTCGCCAGCATATAATCACCTCATTCATAGTATATACTATGTAGACACTTCTGTCAAATGAATACTGATTCTTCCCATTTTTGATAGACAATTATTGAGAACAATGACAACTTTTCAGCCTATAGAGGGTATTCTTTAATAGAGTTAAACTATTAGTAGCCACGGGGGCTGTCCCCTTGGCAGCTGTTGAAATTCAAAAACCAAAATTACCGAAAACAGTTAATAAAGTCAATTTCAAGAAAAAATTGTTGCAAACAGTAGAGTAGAAGCGCCTTTCACAAGACACTCCCCTCGCAGAACCGTGCTTGCGCTACTCACGCACACGGCTCCTCAAAGCAGCATTCATTATAAATGAGCAAGCAGTTCCGGTTTTACATCAAACACATTCACATAGCATTTAGGCCTTGGTAGAGGGAATTTTCTTAGAAATAGACTAAACTTTTCCCAATTGAAATGTTTCCCTTGACTACGTCTATTCATCCAGGTGTACAGTTGCTTCTTGAGTTGATCTGCAAATTCTGAGGTGGCATTCCGATTGTGCGTGATGCCATAGTATCGGTAATAGCCCATCAATTTAATTCGCAGCTTCTTCATCACCTGTACGGCGGGGGTGTTGAGGTTCTTTCTGAACCAGTCCTTGCTTTTGCTTAGACTGACTCTCATTTTCTTGGCACTGGTTTTGCGTTTCATCAGAAATTTCCCTTGCTTGCTTCTGGAACAATAATGTGTAAATCCCAGAAAGTCAAAGGTTTCCGGTTTGTCCTGTCCGTCTCTTTTGCAGTCTGTCTGGGCTGTGCGTCCAAATCTCAGTATCCGGGTCTTTTCTTCCGATATACTCAGGTTGAATTTTGCCAGCCTTTCTTTCAGGTCTACAAGGAATTGTTTGGCGTCTTCCTCTTCCTCAAAACATCCTACAAAATCATCACCGTAACGTACCAGCCAGCACTTTCCCTTTGCCCGACGGGATTTACACCCGCTTTATGTAACGACCTTGCTCAGCCGCACGAACCGTCCCCGTTGCCGCTTGTTTTTATTCTTTCTTACTTACTTTAAATCAAAT
>CAYYNI010000100.1:0-6175 GCA_964472765.1 uncultured Thermotogaceae bacterium
AATGGCCACCTGGAACGCCCCAAGATAAATTAACGCCAGCTTCACTAAAACCGGCTCCGGCAGCGTTGATAATACCGTATCCACCCATCGAATAGCCGACAAGACCCACGTTGTTTGTATCCACCAACTGATACAGGAACGAGTCTTTTTCATTAGAAAAACGTTCAATCTCGTTCAGTGTAAACAACACATCCAAAGGACGGTTCAACAACGTGCTGGAAAAACCCAGCTTTTCTCTTACGGTTGATTCCGTATGGCTTATAGCTGCGACCACATACCCCTTAGAAGCCAAGTTTTCCGTTAAATAACTCATCATGAACCTTGTCCCCGGATAGCCGTGAGAAACAATGACCAACGGGAATTTTCCATCGATGGGTTCTGCATTCCTTAAAGCCCTGCCGGTAAAAACGATGGCGTCATCTACAAATTGCTCATCGACGTAAACCGTTTTTTCCATTCTCTTATCAGGAATCTCGCAAGGATACCAGACTTCAACGGTTAACGGTCTGTCATAGACCGGGTTTTTTTGTTCATTTGAATAGTTGAGAATATCCAATCGCCCCTGATCCACCATTTCAATCGTTCTGACACCCACATTTAAATCCCCTCTGTAAGCTAACGCAGGTGCATCCGGTAAAGCATCACCGATTAAAAATTCATCCGTCGCAAAAAACATCATCGGGATGATCAATAATACAATGAAAAACATCCTCTTCATAAAAAAACCTCCTCTTTCGTTTTATGAAACAACATAGGTTATGATAGAGAATGTTAAGGTTAACATCAAAGACGCTCACGAGGTGTGTACACCCCTAAGCGTTGATTAAGGACGATTAAATCCCTAATCCTTCAGTTTTCGTATCATTATAGTTCGCATGGCGTATTATTTTCGCTGATGTAAATTTAAAACTTCGAAAACGAAACATTCGCCTATCCCTTTTTCGTCTCGCTAAGTACAAAAGTGAATTTTTATTTTTTTGTAACTTTAGAAAGAAATACAAGAAAAAGAAAACGGCCAATCTCTTGAATAGGCCGTTTGCCATTAGGATGATCATGATTCGTTTGACTGTCTTTGAAAGTGTTAACAGATTTTTCCGGGGTTTAAGATGCGATTCGGATCAAAAGCAGTTTTTATTCGTTTGATCAGATTGATTTGAGACTGACTCAATGCCATGGGAAGATAAGCTAACCGTTTGATGCCAATACCATGTTCTCCTGACAATGTACCGCCCAACTCGATGACTTTTTGGTATAGTCGCTTGAGATTCTCCTCGACTTTCTCATCCCATTCGCCTGAGGTCTTTTCAGCATTCAGAAAAGTGACGTGCATATTGCCGTCCCCTGCATGTCCGAAGTTCACCGTCTCCATTCGTTCTTCTTTGGATAATTCATCGACGAATGTCATCAGCTGAGGAATTTTATTGATGGGAACCACCACATCTTCCATGCAGAAATCGGGATAAAATGCCGATATGGCTTCCGCTATCGATTTTCGTGCCTTCCAGATTTTTTCTCTTGTGTTTCGATTGTCCGCTACAAAAACCTCTTGTGCACCGTATTTAAAACACATCTGGCCAATTCTCTCGTATTCATCAGCAACTTGTTCTCGTCCGTTTCCCTCTATGCCAATGATTAAATGGGCGGCAGAATCGGAATAAGGTAATTCGTTGTTTAAAAACCTCTCAGCTAATTTTAAGGAGGCGTTGTCCATAAATTCAAGCGATGAGGGAACCGTATGGGCTTCAATCATGATTTTGGGAACAAAAGCAATCGCCTCTTGAACCGTTTGAAAGGGAACCAGCAGATCCACTGAAAATTCGGGAAGGGGAATGAGTTTCAAGATGATCTTGGTGATGATGCCTAGCGTTCCCTCAGAACCAACCATGAGGTGAACGAGGTCGTAACCCGTCACGTTCTTAACCAGCTTGCCTCCGAAGCGATCCATTGTGCCATCGGGTAATACCACTTCAATGCCCATCACATGATTGCCTGTCGGCCCATATTTCACCACTTTATTACCACCGGCATTTTCAGCCAAATTACCACCGATAAACGAAGCATCACTACTACAAGGATCCCCTGCATATAAGAGCCCTTTTGAAGCTGCGATTTTTTGTATTTCATCTGTCACCACACCGGGTTCTACGGTAATCGTCAGTGTTTCTTCATCGAATTCAATCACTCGGTTCATTCTTTCCAAAGAAATCACAATGCCGCCTTTGATAGGAACAGCCCCACCGGAAAGTCCTGTTCCGGCACCTCTGGGAGTAACGGGAATCAGATGTTGATTGGCAAATGTCATTACCTTTGAAATTTGTTCCGGTGTTTCAGCAAAAACAACGGCCTGGGGTAAATGTCTGTATTTTTCGCCTTTGACTTCATCGTGGGAATAGGCTTCAAGCCTCTCATGATCCGTGTTGATACAATGTTCTCCCACCAAGCGTGTCAATTCATCGATGAGTGTTTTGGTCAGCTCATTGTACATGTTTTTCACTCTCCGTTTCATCAATCCGGTCAGACAGCAGGTCGCTAAAAACCGCTATCATTTTGGGGACTATCTCATACAGGTCTCCACAAAAGGCATAATCAGACACTTGAAAAATTGCAGCATCCGGATCTTTATTGATCGAGACAACCAGATCCGAAGTCTCCATTCCGGCAATGTGCTGAACCGCTCCGGAAATTCCGATGGCAAAATACAATTTCGGGGAAACTACTTTCCCGCTCAATCCAACTTGGTGCGGGTAATCCATCCATTTGGCTTCGATGGTTGGTCTGCTTGCGCCAATACCGGCTTGGAATAGATCGGCTAATTGTTGAAGCAGTTTAAAACCTTCTTTGCGTTTGAGCCCCTTTCCCCCGGATACAATCACATCCCGGTCTTGTATGTTTTCAGAGCCTGATTCAAGGGGTATCCACTCCAGTACCTCTATGGCTGTTTGTTTCATTGAATCATCCACTTCAAAAGGCTGGATCACGCCAGAAACCCGTCTTTTCTCTGGGATTTTGAAGGTTTTAGGGCGGACAGTAGCCATCTGAGGCCGATGATTTGGCGTTTTGATGGTCGCCATGATATTGCCTCCAATAGCCGGTCTGGTTTGTAGCAGCAACCCGCTTTCAGGTTCAATATCCAGCCCGGTGCAATCAGCGGTCAACCCGGTGTGAATGGTTCCGGCAACAGCCGGCATCACGGTCCTTCCCCCGGTGGTTGCAGGAGCCAGAACGATTTGCGGTTGTTCTTTTAAGATGATCTCGCTTAATACCTTTGTATGAATTTCTTGATTAAAGAGGCTAAAACATTGATCTTGTGCAGCAATCACACGATCTGCCCCGTAAGCAAAAAAAATCTCCGGCACCTCTTGAAGCGTATCGTAAAAAGCAACGACACAGACATCACAGACCAGTTTATCCGCCAGTTCTCTTGCTTTAGCGGTTAATTCATAGCTCACAGGGTGAATGACCCCATTTCTGATTTCCGTATAGACCATTACCGATTGACTCATATAAACAACTCCTATCTGTTTAATACGGATGATTTGATTTTTTCTGCTAATTCAACAATCCCCTTTTCAACACCATTACCGCTGTATCTTTTGGTTTTTCTGGTCTTTTGGGGAGTTGTTACCTTCACCACCCGTGTGGGTGAACCCATTAACCCCAATTCGTCGGGATTGATGTCAAGATCGCCGGCGGTCAGTGTGATGAGAGTCGCACGCCTTGAATCCATTTTTCCTTTAAGAGTCGGCATACCGGGGCGGTTCAAATCACTCAGTACGGTTATTAAGCAAGGAAAATGAATCCGTTGCCTTTGAAAACCGTCCTCAACTATTCTTGTAATCACCACGTTTTCTTCATGATCTTCTATTTTCGTGACATAAGTCGCACAGGTCATTGATAGCATGGCAGCGACTTCCGGACCCACTTGTCCTGTTTCCCCATCGGTCGCTTTTTCACCGGCAAGAATCAAATCATAACCACCGGTTTTTTTAAGGCTTTCAGCCAATACTTTAGCCGTTGCCCAACTATCCGCTCCGGCAAACTTTCTATCTGTCAATAAAACCGCCTGGTCCGCACCCAATGCCAAAGCCTCTCTTAAAGCGAATTGAGCGTTGGGTGGCCCCATTGTGATGACGGTGATACTGCATGGATTGATCCTGTTTCTCTTAATCTGCACTGCTGCTTCAATTGCATTGAGATCCAAAGGGTTTATGATCGTTCCGGATCCTTCTCGAATCATGGTTCCGGTATTTGGGTCCAATTTCACATCGTCTGTGTCCGGCACTTGTTTGATCAAAACGGCTATTTTCATCTGTCATCTCTCCCATCTTTTTCTTGTGCAATTTGCGCCAAAGCGATTTCTATATCATCTCGACCCTTTCTCATGGGGATTTGAGCATCATTGACCTGTTTGAAATGATCCAAAAAAAAGGGACTTTCAAACATCCCCCCCATGTAGATGATACTTTGAACGTCATCTTTAATTTTTATTTTCAAAGCCATCATACGATTGTTCAGATTAGCGATTCCCTCGATGACAAGACTTTGAGCCAATTCAAAAGACCGGCTTAAAAAAATCGCAGACAAAGCGGCTGTCGCTTGTCTTTGTGAGGGTTCATAGAAACGATACAGGGCATCCCGTGGTTCGGGTTCAAATTCTTCCCGAAAGACTGAAAAGGATGGATCATCATTCCGAATACCGTCGTGATAGGAAAGGTATTCCTGAAATAAGCGTTTCACCAACCAAAAACCACTTGCTTCATCGCCTAACAGATATCCCCAACCACCTGCACGATAAAAATGATCCTGTCTGTCTTTTCCGACGATAACCGACCCTGTTCCGCAAATAACCAGCATAGAAGATTCTTCAGGGGCGTTTGCCAACAATGAACCATGTGCATCGTGATACACTTCAACCTTTTTTGTTTCTGAAAAAACCGATTCAACAGTTTGCTTAGTCATGATTCTTTGCTGAGCGGCACCTACTCCAGCCAGGTTAATGATAATAAACCGGATATCATGCCCTACATCCGATAATTGCCTTTTGATCATTTCTAAGGTTTCTTTCAAATAGTCGAACCCGGTGGAGGTGGGATTGGAATTTCTGCACATTTTCAAATGAGAATAAAGGCGCCGTTCATTATCGATTAATGCAACCCGGATCGTGCTGCCTCCACCGTCTATTCCAAGATAATAAGCCATATCAACCTTTGTATTGATGTACGGCTGTTCGAATAAACCCCTCGTGCTTTTCCAATAACGCTTCAGCATTTGGGGTATCGATTTCCAGCAGTAGACGAACAATGGCCACTTTAACTTTCCAATGACAGTCTTCCAGAGTTAAACGGGCTTTGCTGCTTGCCACACCGGTTATCTCACAAACCATGTTCGCTGCCCTGACTTTCAGTTTTTCATTTAAAGTGAGAACATCCACCATGTGATTCCCGTAAACCTTGCCCTGTTTGATCATGGTTGCCGTGCTGATCATATTGAGAACCATTTTTTGGGAAGTGCCGGCTTTCAAACGAGTGGAACCGGTGATCACTTCCGGACCGGTCACAATCTTGATTACATCATCTGCATACTCTGATAATTCAGGATTCTCAACATTGGCGATCAACACCGTCGCAGCCCCTTTTTGGGAAGCGAAAACCAGGGCCCCTTTAACAAATGGCGTACGGCCACTGGCACTGATACCAATTAATATATCCTTTTCATTGACTGCTAGTCTTTCCAGTTCGTTCTTTGCCTCTTCTTCACTATCTTCAACAGCCTCAAGACTTCTGTAGACCGCTTCCTTCCCTCCAGCCATCACGTAAGTAAATTCTTCGGGGGTGGCATTAAACGTGGGAACGGTTTCAACGGCATCTACAATTGCAAGACGACCACTTGTACCGGCACCCAGATAGATGATTCGCCCCCCCTGTTTATGTGCTGCAATACACTTTTGAACGACCCGTTCAATATCAGGAATCGCTTCCCGAATGCAAAGCGGGACGGTCGCATCTTCTTCATTCATGATCTTCAGTATTTCCTCCACAGACATGGAATCAATGTTGACGGTTTTTGGATTGCCACGCTCAGTATCCAGATTCTTCAATGTCCTCACTTCCCTAATTTTTTATAAATGTCATAACATTATACCAGTATTTATAAAATTAAGCAAATCCACAAAGAA
>CAYYNI010000100.1:6275-7590 GCA_964472765.1 uncultured Thermotogaceae bacterium
GATCAAATGATTGGAAAGATCATCACACAAGCCTGCTTTTACGAACACCGTTTTAAGATCACGGAACTTTTGCATCTTGCCAAAAAGAACGGCATATCTGTAGACGAATTCAACTTCAGCCGTGAAGCTTCCCTTTCGCTGTTTGAGATTCATGCCAAATACCTGGAAACTGAGGACAAATACCTTCTGGTCATGCACGACATTACCGATCGTGAGACAGCAAGCAAAAATGAAAGTAATCTGGTTAAACTTCAAAATACATTTATCAAACTGGTCTCAGAAATTGTAAAATCAGGTATTGAAGAAGAGACCTACTCCAGAATTTTAAAAATGGCAATTGAAATTGTTCCCGGTGTTCAAGCCGGCAGTGTCTTGTTAAGAGATGGTGACTGTTACCGATTCGCCGCCGCCATCGGCTACGATTTTTCTTTACTAAAAAAGATCACGTTGAAAGAGGAAGAACTCCTTCAAACCGGTACCCATGACATTGGCATTATCAGAAACCTGAAGCAGCAAAACGAAAGAAACATCGATGACGACAGAAGCTATGTACTCAATAGTGCCGGAAGAACCGAAGAGATTAACGAAATGCTGTCGATTCCCATTGTCATCGATTCAAGGGTTGTGGCCTTTTTTAACCTGGACAATCTTGAGAACAAACCGAAGATCACCACAGAATCCATCAAAATGGCTCGGCTTTTTTCTGATGTGATGACAGCCATTATGCAAAAAAATCTATACGAGCAGACACTATCCATGAAAAATATCGAATTAAAAAAATTATCTAACTACGATCCATTAACCAATCTGGTTAACCGGCGATTTTTATCAGAAAACATTTCACAACTGTTTCAAGAAGTAACAAGGGCAGGAACTACCCTTTATTTGTTGTATATCGACCTGAACAATTTCAAAAGTATCAACGATAATTACGGTCATGAATTTGGTGATCTCCTTCTGGCTGCTTTTGGCGAAAGGATCAAAGAACGGGTCAGAAATGCGGATATGGTTTCCAGGATTGGCGGAGATGAATTTTTATTGCTCATGACATCGTTGGCTCAAGAGGATGTCATTAAATTCCTGAACCGGTTTATTGATGAAATCAAAGAACCCTTTTTCGTCCAAACAAAAAAGTTCTATATCTCGGCAAGCATTGGGATTTCAAGATTTCCGACGGATGGCAAAACCTTTCAGGAATTACTGAAGAAAGCAGACATGGCCATGTATTCCGCAAAAAAGGAAAAGAAGCCCTATGAATTTTTTGCCGCTTTCCACGACAATAACCCATGAATCCCTTTGTTCCCATAGAAATTTA
>CAYYNI010000101.1:0-7583 GCA_964472765.1 uncultured Thermotogaceae bacterium
ATAAATGGTCAACTGCGATTTCAGAGCATCTCCTTGAAGCTGTGGAAACCAATTGTAAAGGGGCGTGTCGATGCTTTCGATAAAGCCTTCTTCAATGGCAATGCCGGTTAGGATGGATGTAACACTTTTTGAACAGGACATCATACTGTGGGGAATATCCTTTTGATAGGGGTATTTTGTCGCTTCAAATACGACTTTACTGTCCTTGACTACCACCACATCATGGACATCAGAAGCACGATTTAAAAAGTCTGTGATGGCCTTGGCGAATTTCGTTTCATTAAATCCCGCTTCAAAAGGTCGATGTATCGTTTCAGCTATTAAAAAATTGTCAGAAGCCCATAGATCAATGCTTAAAAGCAAACTGGATAAACCGATCAACAAAACAGTACGAAAAAACCACTTTTTCATGACCATGACCTCCCTGTAGGGGTTGATTTAGAAAACAATGTTCTGTTTTTGCTAACAAAACAAATCAATCTTTGATATAACGAACAGAAGCACGCATGGCAGGAGATAACTCAAGGATATAAACTGCGGCTGTATCATGCATGAGAGAGGGAACGAGAACCTTACCCAATTGCAGACTGTTTGACCAAAAATGAGCCGACCACCCAAACCCGTCAAATCGTTTCTGATCGTTCCCGCCACCGGCAGGTAATGCCGAAAAACCCGAAAGGTTTGTTGCCCCTGTATTTGGAGATTGCCAGTTTTCAGTCGTTTTCAAAGAACCACCAGCTAATGGATCCCCACCAAAAAAATCGAACAGCTCATTCCATTCTGCCATACCGGGCAAATGCCAGCCTGTCGGACAGGCTTTTATCGCTTCTTCATACGTATAAAGATACCCATAGGACTGATCGATATTCTTTTGATTCTGATACGAAACGCCCGTTAACCTACTTTCCGGAGGCAGCATGGACGGATGAAGATTGTGTTTCATCCAAACCGTTCCGTTAATTGTAATGGTTTCGGGATTGAAGGGTACTGCTTGAATTGAGGCAACCATCTGAGCACTTATCACCAGCAAGAGGCAAACTAAACCCACAAGTTTCAATTTGATTCTTCTCATAGACAAACCTCCTGATTTATTAAAAAACGCCTTCCAGTATCTTCTTAACCTCTTTGAATGCCTTCACTAAATCCCATTCCGGCTAAAAACTCCTCGACAATGTTCCTTTTATTTTTTGAAAACTGTAAGGTTTCTATTATCTTCTTTTCCAATTCATGATTATCTTTTACAAGAAAGACACCCCATTGTCCTTGGCTGTCAACGGGTTTTATCCCCAGTGGAAAATCATGCTTGATTTTTCCGGATTTTGTTCTCAAAACTTGAAATGCGATATTTCCAGAGGTTTTTTACCTAAAGACGTCCTTAACTTCTCTTTATTTGTACAAATTTCGACTAAGGAATAATAAAACATTTTACCACATCCATTAACTATTTACTTCATGGGTTGTTGAACAAAGCTTGACATGCCGTGTGCTAAATTCTATAAGCTATGACAGATCAAATTACTTAGCAATCTGTGGTCTTGAACCATTATAACGGGGAGACGGTGTTCGGATACAAAGAGGAGAAATTGCCATCAAACAAAACGAAATCGATGATAGCAAAAGGAATCTTTACGGATATGAAATCATTGATGATGCAAAAACAGGCGTTTTTTTGGCTAGATAAGTGTGATTATAACGATGATTATTTAAATACAGTTGATGATTTTCAAAACGGGGAAGATCCTCAATTGGAGTGGGTCTATAAAAAATGAGACGGGTTGGGGTACAGTTCAACCTGTCTCATTTTAATATGCTTCTTCACTCAGTTCTTTGCGCCACCCGCTACTATAGATAACTCTTCTTCGCTGAGCTCATCGGCTTCATCATTTAAAAGGGCCAACGCTTGTGCTGCCATTTCATCTGTTAGGCTTATCTTGAGTTTAGTTGCCTTCTTTTGAAGTGCCTCCGTTGTTTTTAACCCCTCAAGTTCTTTTATCCATTCGGGTCCCAGTTTTTCTTCTATTTCTTTGATCTTTCCTAGTAATTCTTTTGTCATCATTTTTCCTCCACTGTAAATTGCAAAATTATTATAAGTATAGTACTTTGTATAGGATTCTTTTAAAAAAAGGCCTCCCTGCAAAAGAAGATGTTACAGAAAATTACAGGGAGGTTTTTTTAATGCATGAAAATTATACCATAATAAAGATCAAATGGCATAGAAATTGCCGGAGGTACAGGCTCCTTGATACGTTAATCAACGAGCCTGTACCCTCCTGATTTAATAGTAATTTTAAATGACAAACTGCCGCCGGTGTCAGAACTGGAAGCCGTTATTCTCGAATTATGGTCGTTGGAAGGCAGGGAGTTTCAATATTTTGGCCAGGAAATGGCGATGAAATACGTTCATACAGCGCCAAAAAACTTCATCAGCACCTATGAGTTCATGCCTTCTTTTTCAACTGGGGTACAAGCAAAACACAGATGCGGATTGTCTTTTCAGTATCATCGAAAGAGTGAAAAACATCGATGAGTTTTTTATACAAAAAGCCATCGGATGGGCTCTAAGGGAATACTCAAAGGTGAATCCCGATCGAGTGAGTGAATATATCAGTAGGACAGCGCTTTCAAGCCTGATTGTTTCAGAAGGTATGAAAGTGATTAAACAGTGAATTCTGCGTCATAAATCAAAGAGACTGTCCCCTTGGGTACAATCAAGATAAATCCCCTCCTTGTGAGGGGATTTTTTCTAAGTGTTTGATTGCACTATTTCTGTATTATTTTTTTACTAAATAGCATGCTCCGTCAAAGGAGAAATAGGGATCGGTAGAAATCCAGTTTTTTTGTGCAAGTTCATTGGCGAAATCCAGGTTTCCCTGATAATTACAGAAGATGATGTCGATTTTTCTCCCTTGCAAAGCGGCGAATCTTGCTTGGTTTTCCACGGAAACAAATTCAAAGTTACAATTCAGCACTTGGCTGATTTCGGACATGAGTGCCACATTATAGCCAGCTGCCCTGCCGTCTGCTGCGATGTAGTCAAGAGGGGCCAAATCTCCAGAAACGCCAACATAATAAGTCTTTACACCCTCAATTTTGTCAATTTTGTTAAGTGAAGGTTCGCTGTCAACGGGCAGGTTGTTGATCCATTTATCCTGAAGTTCAGCCAGCTTTCCATTTTCTTCGAGGGTCTTGATTGCCCCGTTGATTTGATCTCTTAGTGCTTCGTTGTCATTTCTCAATGCCATAACCACATAGAATCTGATTCGATTTTCCTTTTCAACCTTTGAAAGACTTGGGTTTCGTATTAAATAAAAATCCGCTGATATTTGTGAAACAGCCATGGCATCTATTTTACCGAACATAAGGGCCGTCACGCCATCCGCAGTTCGGTTAAAGAATAGCAGTTCTTCAGGGGCTCCACCGATGGATCGTGTAATGTCGGCTAAAACGGCTTCCTTTGAAGCGATAGGGGAAACCATGCCCAGAACTTTTCCAACAAGATCGGAAAGGCTGGTAATCTCCGGTGTTTTTGACATTGCAGAAAGAACCAAAATAAGGCTGAGGGTTAAAACTAAAATGAATCTCTTTTTCATAAACGACCTCCTAAAATGTGATGTGTATATGATTGGTGCTGTTTGTATAGGTATGTGAGCAGGCTTGTGCAACGTTCTTTACAAGCAGGATGCCCAGATTGTCAAAATCATCTTCATCCGAATGAGCCCGGAAGGGATTGTACGAAGAAGATGGATAGTCTATTTGTATTTTAAGGGCTTGCGTTTCTTTTGAATATTCAACTGAAATGTCAATCCTTGGTGATTCTTCTTGATAGCAATTTTTCATGATTTCAACGAGGAGTTCTTCAAGAATGAGCTGAATGTGATATTTCTTTTTAGGGATGATTTGATGTTTCTGGCTGAATAGTTCGATTTGGGCATTCATCGCTATTAGATCAAAATCACGAGAAATAATGGTGTAATGGAATAGTTTCAAACCCCGGATGAAGATCTGCGTTTGGGGTTTCTGCGGATTTTCAAAAAGATCAATGGGTGTTCCTTCTTCGTAAATGATTCCTTCATCCATGTAAAACACCCGGTCTGAAATCTCTTTGGCAAACGCCATTTCATGTGTCACAATGAGCATGGTCATCCCGGTTTTGGTCAGCTTTTTGATGATTGATAGGACTTCATAGGTCATGGCTGGATCCAGGGCGGAAGTGGGTTCATCAAAAAGCAAAATCTCCGGTTCCATGGCAAGACTGCGTGCAATGGCAATGCGTTGTTGTTGTCCTCCTGAAAGTTGACCAGGATAGCTTTCAGCTTTTTCAACCAGCCCTACCATGCTTAAAAGCTCTTTTGCTTTCAAGTTAGCTTTTTCCGGCTTTGTTTTTTTGATCTTACGAAGTGCCAGTGTGATGTTTTCCAGAACGTTGAGATGTGAAAACAAATGATAGCCCTGATACACCATCCCCATTTTCTCACGGATTTTGTTAATATTGATTTTTTTGTCGGTGATATCAACGTCGTTAATGACTATCTGGCCTTCATCCGGTTTTTCCAACAACGCCAATGAGCGCAAGAAGACACTTTTGCCCGTTCCTGATGGCCCTATAAGCGCCACACACTCTCCTTTTCCAATTTCGGTGTTTATTCCTTTTAATACCTGTAAATCACCAAAGGATTTTTTTAATCCTTTTACCCGAATCATTGAGAAACACCTTTCTTATTACCAATTGAAAATAGGGCGTACACGAAATAAGAAAGCGCTAAATAGATCAGTATGCCAAAAAACAACGGAAAAAAGGGATCGCCTGTTCTGGCTCCAATATTATTGACCGTACGTGTTAAATCCGTGATCGTGATATACCCCACAACGGACGTCCATTGAATCGTGTTCACAATGGTACTCTGAAACACCGGCTTCGATATTCTTGCGGCTTGTGGCAGCGTGATATAATAAAAGGCTTTAAACCTTGAAAATCCCAGCATTCTGGCCGCTTCAAGCTGTTTTTTGTCGGTGGCTTCAACCGCAGAACGCATCATCTCGGCGATATGAGCCCCGCTGTTAAAAGTGAACCCGATCACTGCAATAATTACCGGATTGATTCGGCTGTAAGCGAAAACGACGTAATAAAGAACCATCAGGAGTAATAAGACCGGACTCCCTCTCAACACGGAAATAATCAATTTTGAAAAGCCTGAAAGAATCTTGATTTTTGACATCCTCATCGCACACAAAAAAGCCCCAAAAACTGTTCCCAAGAGCAATCCCAACCCGGAAATTTGAACCGTCACCCAAAGGCCTTTCAGAACGATTTGATAGGCATTTCCATCGATCAGATTTCTTTGAAAAGATTCGGCAATCGCAGCCAATAATTCTCGCATCTGTTTTTCCTCTCTGAAACTAAAAGTAACTTAAAATTACCCAATGATTATAGCGGGTTTATATTGAATAAATACTACAATTATGTAAGAACTCAAAACACGATCACTGAAAACAGAAATTTTGTTTGGTGAATTTAAGACATAAGTCATTGGATTTCTTTTTGCAAATGAGAGATCATGTTATAATCAAGCTTAATAATTTCTGGTAAAGGAGTGTCGAACGATGGACTTCAGCCATGTGATCAATAATAACTTTTCCGGTGTGGTTTCTGTGACTCACAAGAAAAAAGTGGTGTTTCAGGATGCCTTTGGCTATGCCGATCTTCCAAACAAAATTCCAAATGAACCGGATACAAGGTTTCCGACTGCATCTGCCGGAAAGGCATTTGTAGCGGTGGCGATTATGAAGTTGATCCAGGACGGAAAACTGTCTCTTGACTCTCGCCTCGTTGACGAAGTTCATTTCAATTTGAAGGCCATCAATCCGACTATCACCGTTCGGCAACTGCTCAACCACACCTCCGGCATTCCCGATTATTTTGATGAATCTCTGATGGACGAATACGAACAATTGTGGGCAAACTATCCCAATTACAAAATCAGGACATCAGCCGATCTGATCGAGCTGTTTATCGACAAACCCATGATGTATTCCCCGGGAGACAAATTCCAATACAATAACACCGGCTATGTTGTGCTTGGATTGATCATCGAAACGATAACGGGAAAGCCCTTTGACGAATACCTTGAAGAAGCTGTATTCAAACCCGCTGCAATGACAAACACAGGTTATTATGAATTGGACCGATTACCGGCAAAATGCGCCAATGCCTATATTTACGATGAAGTTCGTGGGGATTATCGAACCAACATCTACAGTGTGGATGTGAAAGGAACGGGAGCCGGGGGCGCATTCACAACCGTTCCGGATGTGGAAAAGTTCTGGAAGGCTCTTTTATCGTATCAATTACTGTCCGAAAAAACGGTGAATCTAATGATGCGCCCTCAAGTAGCAGAAAAATGCTATGGATTCGGTTTTTGGCTGGATGAAAAACAAGACGGATTGATTATACACTTTGAGGGGTGCGATCCCGGAGTCAGTTTTTACAGCGCCTACGATAGGGAAAAAGACTTGATGATCACGCTGGTCAGCAATTTTGGAGATAATGTTTGGGAACTCTACGAAAAAATAAATTCCCAATTTTAATTGTGATATAGTAATGCAAATTAAGGATATCAGGAGGATGCTATGCGCTATTTCAAAAAACTAAAGGGCAAACGGCTTTACCTATCCCCCATCAACACGGAAGATGTTGAGCAATACACCCAATGGCTCAACGATTTGGACGTCACCATCTCACTGGGTAATCCCGGAGTTATATATGGAATAGAAAAGGAAAGAGAAGCGATCGAACAAATGATCAAAGGCGGTACAGATTTTGCCATCGTCACCCATGATGAAGACCGATTGATTGGTAATTGCGGCCTTTTTTCGATCGCCGAAAGAAACCGAAAAGCCACAATGGGGATCATGATCGGAGATAAAAACTACTGGGATCAGGGATATGGAAGAGAAGCCATAGAGTTGTTGCTGAATTACGGATTCAACATCTTAAACCTTCACAATATCATGCTGAGTGTCTATTCTTTCAACAAACGGGCGATTAAGTGTTATCTAACAATCGGGTTTAAAGAAATCGGAAGACGCCGGGAAGCCTATATCCTGGGAAAAAGAAAGTACGATGAAATTCTCATGGATATGCTTGCGGATGATTTTAACAATGACATTGGCGAATTGACAAACATTGAACTGGAATAATATAGTTTTAATTTTTTGTGGTAAAGGTGGAATCAAATGAAAAACCTTGTGATTTACGCATCTCGAAAGGGCAACACCAAAGAAATTGCAGAAGCGATCGCCAAAGAACTCAACTGTGAGTCCATCGATCTTAAACGAGCGGACATCGAAGGCATCCCGTTAGACGATGTGGATAACATCTTTTTAGGTAGCGGTATCTATGCAGAATTTTTAAACGGACAGATCAAGAAATTTCTGACCAGCGGCAACCTGAAAGCAGCGGCCAAAAAAAGCGAAAAAAACATCATCTTTTTCGTCACCTGGGTGGGAAACCCCGGCAGTGTGGAGAACGCCATCGAAAAAAGTTACGATTATATGCCCGAAGAAGGCATCAACATCTACACCGA
>CAYYNI010000102.1:0-7334 GCA_964472765.1 uncultured Thermotogaceae bacterium
GTTTTTCAAATTCTTCATATTGTTTGATAATCACATCAATTCCGATGTAGGTTTCTAAGCAACCTCTATTGCCGCATCTGCAAAGAGGGCCATTTTTGTTGATACTCATATGGCCGACTTCACCGGCGATAAAATTGGAGCCCGTATAAATCACGTCGTTTATCAGAACAGACCCCCCTACCCCCTGAGAAAGGTAGAGATAGACACCGTTTTTAAAATCTTTGATTGCCGGGTTGATAGCCTTTTCACTTTTCAGAGATAATTTAGCCTCATTGGCGATTCTCACTTCTAGAGGTATCTCTCCCATCCGTTTTTGCAATTCCTCTTCTACCGATATGCATTTCCACCCCAAGTGTGGAATGATGTTGATCTTGTTTTTCAGCCTGTTGACGATACCAGGCAGGGAAAAAGAAACGCCTATGGGTTTTTTCTGAGCCTTTTCATAATATTGCTTGATAATTTGGACGACTTGATCAAAAAACGTTCCCGGATCATCCGGCGTGAGAAAATGCTCTAAGATTTCAACGGTATTGTCCATATACCCCATTCCAAAGAGGGTATCGTCCACATTCGTATGAAAGACAAACACCGACGCAGCGTCTTTGACAATTCCAAGTTTAATGGAGTTTCGCCCTGGGTTGGAAGTGGAAATTTTTCCTGTTTCAAAAACAAACTGCATCTCCTTTAAACTGTTAATGATATTGGTTACCGTTGAGGGGTTCAAGCCTGTTCTTCTGGCGATTTCCCTTCTGGTAATCCCGGCTTCATAACGAATGAGATCCAAGATAACGATTTTGTTTGAAACACCCATTTTAAGAGCGTTAATCGATTTTGATTTCAAAAAGCGTCACTTCCTTCTATGCAACTGTTGATCTTCATGATCAGAGATTTATTCCGGAACAAGCCAGAAATTATCCACATGAACAATACAAGTTGAACCCGAACTGTTCAGCTGTTGAGTTAGCTGAGAACTCTGACAGCCCATGATTTTTTTCGTTTGAGATGAGGAGAAATTGGCGATCCCTCTACCAATTTGTTCCCCATCAACGGTTTTGACATCAATCACATCTCCGGTCTCAAAAGACCCTTTCACGTCTACAATCCCAACTGGTAAAAGGCTCTTTTTCATCATCAGTGCCTTCTTGGCACCGTGATTGATGATAATCTCGCCTTTGGTGCGGGATAGAAAACCGATCCAGGCCTTCTTTGATGCCGGTTTTTTTGATGGCTCAAACCCCGTTCCGGGATTTTCTCCTGTTAAAAAACGTTCGATTGTTGATAAATCCCTTCCATTGCAAATACAGCTTCTCACACCGGCTGCCGAGGCAGCACGTGCAGCACGAATTTTTGTTTCAATACCACCGCTTCCCCACCGGGTTTTTTCCATCTTTTTTAACACCGTGTCTTTTGTAAATAACTTGATCAACCTATCTTGATCGTCCATTAACCCGTCAACACTTGATAGAAGGACCAGATAATCGCTTTTCCATCCAATGGCCGTCATCGCTGCCAGAATATCATTGTCACCGAAAGTAATCTCGCTGGTCGCCACGGTATCATTCTCGTTGGCAATGGGAATAAAACCCATTTCATTTAACCCAATAAGTGTGTTTCTCAGGTTAAGAAACCGTTGCCGATGACCAAAATCATCTCGGTTGATCAATATTTGGGCCACTTTTTCATCATACATATCAAAAGCCAGCTCATACAGTTTCATCAGCTGAACCTGGCCAATGGCACAAAGTGCCTGCTTGATGTACAGTTCTTCCTCACCGTTCGCTTTTTGCGCTTTACCATATCCGGCTGCCCTTGCTCCGGATGTAATCAAAATACAGCTGTTGCCATTCTTTTTCAATCCAGCAATAGTACGTGAAAGTTCGATAATATAGCTTTTATTAATATCTCCGCTTGTTTTGACCAATAAATTACTGCCTACTTTAATCACGATCTTTGCCATGCTATCCCCTGATTGTATAATCGCCGATGAGAGTGTATTTGTAAGTTGTGAGTTCCTCAAGCCCAACCGGGCCTCTGGCATGAAGTTTTTGTGTACTGATACCGATTTCCCCGCCAAAGCCAAATTGCTCCCCGTCTGTAAACCGTGTTGAAGCATTTACATAAACGGCTGCTGAATCGACAGAAGCCTGAAAGAGTCGGGCATTTGTCAAATCGTTGGTCAGAATGGCTTCAGAATGTCGTGTGGAATACTGTTCGATATGATCTATGGCTTGCTGTACATCTTTCACAACCTTTATCGCCAGAATGAAATCCAAATACTCCGTTTCCCAATCACTCTCTTGAGCTACTTTGCAATCGATGATCTTGGAGGTATTGATACAGCCCCGAATCTCAACGCCTTTTGCGCCTAATCTTTCATTTAATGGGGGTAACAGTTGTGATGCTATTTTTTCATGGACCAGAACTGTCTCTACACTATTGCAGGTGCCGGGACGTTGGGTTTTGGCATTATCAATAATTTCGATGGATTTTTCTCTATCAGCGTTGTAGTCCACAAAAATATGGCAGTTGCCCACACCGGTTTCTAAAACCGGGATCGATGAATTTTCAATCACATAGCGAATCAACCCGGCACCACCCCTTGGGATAATGAGAGACAGATAAGCATTCATCTTCACCAATTGACTCACATTCTCCCGGTTGGTATCTTCGATGATCTCCACCGCAAAGTCGGGGATACCCGTCTTGGACAATCCGGTTTTAATTGCTCTCGCAATCGCCATGTTGGAAGCCAGCGCATCACTTCCGCCTCTTAGCAGAACGGGATTGCCGCTTTTCAAAGCCAGAATGGTGGCATCCAATGTCACGTTTGGCCTGGATTCATAAATCATCCCGATGGCGCCAATGGGTACTCTGATTTGAGTGATATTCAATGCGCCTTTTACCCAGGACTTCATGACTGATCCCACAGGATCTGCCAATGTGGCAACCTTTGAACAAGCCTTAACCATATCACTCATTCTTACTTCGCTCAACCGCAGTCTGTCAATCATCGCCTCACTGATGCCGTTTTGGCGTGCCTTGCGAACATCTTCCTGATTGGCTTTTAAAATCATAGGCTGTTCTTTTTCTATTTGTCTGCCGATCTCGAGAATTGCCCGGTTTTTCTCGTCCGTTGTTGCCAGCCTTAAGGTCTTTTCAGCGCTTTTCACTCGCTTTGCCTTCGTCAATACTTCGCTCATCCATACGCCTTCTTTTTACTTAATCAATCCTTGTTTTTTAACAACATTTTCATGGTTTTTCTACCATTTTTTGAAATAACGTTTGATTGTCCTCCAGCATCTTTCCTTTCATCAAATCATCCATAGCCAACAAAAAATGATTTTGGTTGACTCCGGGTATGAGGGAATTTTTACAGATAACCGCTGACACAACTATGTTCTGCATTCTTGCCTCTTCCAAACTATCTTCAAATACCCGTATGGCAGTGATACCTCTTCGTCTGGCCTCTTTTTCTATTTCTGTATTTTCAACCTGCTTTGCCTTTGCCAGACGAACATCCAAAGGCTGCCAGAGGGCATCGTAATAGACCAATGTCCCTTCATTTTTAAGAAAATCGTTCATGGCTCTTAATGCCTCATGCCTTTCCAAACTGACACATAAATCCGCCCGGTTTTTTCCCACCAAAGCAGCATGTACGGTTTGACCCATTCGAATATGCGAAGCCACCATGCCGCCACGTTGCGCCAATCCATGCGTATCGGCACCAATGACACGTTGCCCGGAATGATCGATAGCCCGTGCAATCAACTCGCTGAGAAGGCCAATGCCTTGCCCGCCTACTCCTGAAAGGTAAATATCAAATTGATTCATGGCTTGCCCCCCTTTTTGCCGTAGGTTCAATGGCCTGCACAGGGCAGGTCTGCATGCAGGAACGATCACCAATGCACAAATCCTCCTGCACCCATACGGAACCATCCGGTGCCAGTTGGAACGTGGGGCATGCAAATTCACTAATACACTCGTAAGTCCGGTTGCATTTGTCGCCGATATGGACGGGATTTGGGGTGTTTCTTCCGGCCTTTCTCTGATCACGAGTGAATTTGAGCATACACGGATGCTTGGCGATTATCACGCTAAATCCCTCTTTGTCCATGCCTTTTTTAACCGCCTCTGTCAGTTTCTGCTGAGAATAGGTGTCGACTTCCTCAATATCCTTTACCCCCAACCCTTCCAGAACCTGTCGCAATGGAATCTTCTGTGTGATTTCGTTGAAGTTTTTCCCTGTCGCCGGATGCTCCTGATGTCCGGTCATTGCCGTCGTACCATTTTCCATGATGATCAGTGTGTGATTGTGGTTGTTGTAGATAGCATTGATAATCCCAGGAATGCCGGCGTGAAAAAACGTGGAGTCTCCCAGAAAAGACACCACTCGCCTTTTGTGATTTAAAAGCGATAACCCGGCGGCGGTTCCGTTGGAATGACCCATACACAGCAGCACCTGCCCTACGTTGTAGGGTTCCAGAGCGCCCAGCGTGTGGCAGCCGATATCGGCAACCGTAATATCGGTTGCGTCTAATGCCTTTTTGATAGCATAAAATGCGGAACGATGACCGCATCCGGGACACATCTGGGGCGGTCTTGGGTTGATTTTGGGCTTTTCTTGATCTTCTGCTACCGGCTGGGGGAAATCCTTCCAGGTTTTGGCCATCACTTCCCTGACTTTATCCGGGGTATATTCACCGATCCAGTCTTCTATGTCCATTTTACCGATAATTTTGACCTTTATTTCCTGCTCAAATGCAAGGCGTTTAATTTCCTGCTCCAAAAAGTCATCCAGTTCTTCCAACACCTTCACTTCGTGATGCGCCTCTAAAAAACGGATAATCTTGTCTTGTGGCAAAGGGTTGACAAATCCTAATTTCAGGATGTCGGGTTTGTCAACTACTTCCTCAAGCACATCCTTTAGCGATAAATAAGGAACACCTGCCGTGATAATTCCCCTTTTCTGATCCTTTTGTGTATCGATGTTAATGGATACCTTACTTTTTCCCAATTTGAAATCAGCATTAAACCCCTTTTTTGGCTGAAAGCGTTCTTCAACATTGAAAGCACTCTCATTGGAAATCTCTTTAACAACTGCCCATTTTTGTAAGGCTTTGCGTTTCATGTCTAAGGCCTTTGATGTCAGGGGTATGTAGGGTCCGTTTTCAGGTGAAAATAACGGCTCATCGGAATGATTCAGCTGCGGCATCGCTTTAAAGGATACTTTTTCCTTGGCATGACAAACGTGGGTACTCATCCTGAGTATCACAGGCATCTTCTTTTCTTTGGAAATTAAAACAGCTTCTTTGAACATCTGATAAACTTCCGTAGGGGTTGCCGGCTCCAGCATGGGAATATAGCTAAGTCGTGAATAATGACGGTTGTCTTGTTCATTTTGTGAAGAATTGGCACCTGGATCATCCCCCAAGATAATCACCATGCCTCCGATCAGTTCCATCAGTCCCAATTGAACAAACGTATCAGCAGCCACGTTGATACCAACGCTTTTAAAAAACACACAGGAAAGGTGCCCATTCACAGAGGCACCAAAGGCTACCTCTGTCGCTACTTTTTCGTTTACCGAAAACTCAAAGTAAAAGGGTCTTTTATCCACATCGATGGAGGCAATGGCATTGGCTATTTCCGGTGTGGGTGATCCCGGATAAGAAGACACCACCCGCACGCCTGTTTCGATCATAGCCCTTACCACTGCGGTGTTGCCGATGACAATTTCGCTAACCGGATCTTGAGACAGTAAAAAATCGCCCATTCTCTTCAAGGTGACCGCCCCTTTCTTGGTTTTTTCTGTTAGATCTCATTTATTATTGTCTTTTGACAAACTGATTTACCATTGCGAAATAACAAAATCAGAGCCCTGTGGAAAAACCTGTATCGATTGATGGTACCCGTTCAAATCGTGTACATATTGTTCGACCTTTGGTGCGGCATAAGTATATGCTTCACTCATGGTCACCAGCCCATCGCTGTTCACATCGGCATCAAAGGTAAAATCAAACAGTTGTGTCGGATTGTCTATCCCCACATCCCCAATACCATCCAAAAGAAAGAAACTAAATACCCCATTTTGCAACTTGTTATTCTCCCAGCTGGACTGGTAGATATTGGCCCCTGTCATCACAGAAAATTCAGGCTCTCCATTTCTGGTATCGGCGCTGAAGGCTTTTAATACAGATGCGTTAAACAGTTCGTTTTCAATCCTGGCAAGTTGCTGCGGATCTCGACCGGGAAGAAGTTGGGTAAAATTCCCCGACTGACAAGCATCGATAATCACTAATTTCTTTCCGGGCAACTGCTGAAGCAACAATCTTAGCTCAGACATATACAGACGGTAGCCATCGGATAAGTACAGATAGGATTCATTGTTGGCATAGCCTCCATGTCCTGCATAAAAAAAGGTAAATACGCCTTCTTCGTTTGATTCCTGAACATTTTCCAAAATATTGATGATATCGGTTTTCACTACACGCCCTAAGAGTGTATCTATTTGATAATCAAATATGGTGGCTTCAAAAGCTGTTTTCATATTCAGTGCATCATCGTCTGTTAAATTTAAATCGGAGGCACCGTCATAATCAGTTATTCCTAAAAGTAACCCCTGATGAGGATTTCCAACTGCAAACTGCCATAATGAACTTTCTACGCTATTTTTTTCGGTTTTATATCCAATAATCTTCCAATAGTAAGTCTTCCCCCATTCCAATCCCTCAATCGTATAATGATTGACCGTAACACTCGCCACTTCCTGAAGGTCTTCCGGTGAATTGCCAAACCAGATTTCGAAGGATTCAAAGGCATTCAAATGATCCCAGAACAATGTTACCGTAGTAGAAAAAATACGGCTGTTATTGGCCGGTGTTGGAAAATCAATCTTTGGACTGGAAATCACACAAGACATAAGAAAAAACACCACCGAAATGACAAGAATCATAACCGGCATGAGGATTTGCTTCTTCAACTTTATCACCCTTTTTTGTTCATTTAGATATTTAAAAAGGGTTGAACAAAATTCAACCCTTTTTAAATATCCTTAACTTTATAATGATTGGAACAAAATCACCAGATCAATCATGGGGCTTGAACTTGAAATTCCCATTCTCCACCAGTTGAACCATTTCCGCCTTCAACTTTCCAATTATAAGTCTTTCCTGCTTCTACATCTCTGCCAACCGGAGGAACTTGTAAATCCGTTGCGATAACTTGGTACTCAGCAGCACCTTTTTCTTTAAAGTAGACTGTAAAAGGTTTGGCTCGAGTTTCATAATCCCAATAAAGATTGACCCTTGTGTCTGTTATATAATGCACAGAGGGAT
>CAYYNI010000103.1:0-7311 GCA_964472765.1 uncultured Thermotogaceae bacterium
TGGTAGTATGGTCATCACGCCATGTGAGAGTAGGTATCGCCTGGCATCGTTATCTTAAAGGACTTTTTCGAGCTTTTCGAGAAAGTCCTTTTTTGTTGGTAAACGCTCTGTTCTGTAAAATCCTTTCTGAATGGTATAATCGCATGATATAAAAGAAAAGGGATGTTTGGATGATTATATTAGAAGAATGGATTGAAACCACACAGGCTTGGTTTAAGAGAATAAGTAAAGGGGAGTCCTTTCAAGGGAATCTCTACGATCAGATACTGGATGGCCTGCATGAAATTGATTTATATGAACTGAAGGAGCATGAAGGTGTTAGAGAAAAGTTGATGCTTTTTGCTAACCATTACAAGGGGTTTGACCGGTTGGATCAACAAAGGCAGCGTAAACGGATCGACAATGCCTTTGTGATGTTGGAAAAACTCAGAAGGGATTATTTGTTTCCAAATCCCATGTCAGCGATTGAGAATTGTACAGAGTTGAGAATGCCCATTGAGCATATTCGTGGAGTTGGACCCAAACGGGCAAAGTTGTTTAATTCACTGAATTTAAATACGTTGGAGGATTTGCTTTTTCATTTTCCGCGTGTTTATGATGACCGGAGAAAAGTGACACCTTTGAGTCAAGTGAGCCCGGCTGAAAAGGTTACGGTCATTGGAACAGTTCACAGTGTTAATCCCAGTCGAACGAGACGTGGAATGAATATTCTGCAGGTTCAGTTAACGGATGAGAGTGGCGTTCTAACACTAAAATGGTTCAATCAACCCTATTTGAACAAGGTCTTTAAAGAAGGGCAGCGTATCACGGCCACCGGAAAGGTGAAATCCACCGGTTTAGTGACAAGGGAAATGAATGTTGCAGAATTTGAAGTGGTGAATGAAAATGTGCTGGCCAGAAAGATCTATCCGATCTATCCGCTAACGGCGGGACTATATAACTCTCAATTGAGGTCTATTATCGGAAACCATATTCAGTATGCTGCTTGTATCAAAGATCACGTTCCAGAACCCATCAGGCAGGCCAATCAATTAGTTGCCCTACAAGATGCAGTATATGGGGTGCATCTGCCTCAAAGCGATGTGCATTTGAATGAATGTACCAAAAGATTAAAATTCGATGATTTTTTCTATTTCGAACTGGCGACCTATTTTGCCAAAAGAAAAAGAGAACAACGCCTGAAAAAGACACCAAAAACGTCAACGGGAGATTTGGTTAAACAATTAAAGGATAAATTGCCGTTCCAGTTGACAGACTCTCAGAAAAAGGTTTTCAAAACCATCAGGGACGGATTGAAAAAGGATACTTTGATGAATTTATTGATCCAGGGAGACGTAGGCTCCGGGAAAACCATCGTAGCCCTTATGGGGATGTTGGATGTGATCGAAGCAGGATTTCAATGTTGTATCATGGCACCCACTTCAATATTGGCTACACAGCATTTTCAAAACATTTCCGCTTTTTTAAATCAGATGCCGGTGAAATGCCGGTTATTATTAAGTAAAACACCCACGAAAGAAAAAATCGAAACCAAAGAACAAATCGCCTGTGGTGAGGTGGATATTGTTATTGGTACTCATGCGGTTATTCAAGAAGATGTGGAGTATAAGAAGCTTGGATTGGTGGTGATCGATGAACAGCATCGTTTTGGCGTTCGTCAGAGAGAAACCTTAATAAAAAAAGGAGACCAGGTGGATACCATTGTGATGACAGCTACTCCTATCCCACGCACGCTCTCGCTTTCGGTGTTTGGTGATTTGGACATTGCTTCGATTGATGAGATGCCTCCAGGAAGAAAACCGGTCAAAACGATGGTGTTACCTCAGGAGAAACTGGCTCAGCTTTATGCGTTTTTAAAAAAAGAGATAGACAACGATGGCCAGGTATTCATCGTATACCCGTTGGTGGAAGAATCGGAAGCCTTGGATTTAAAAGATGCCACATCCATGTATGATTCGTTGAAAGTGGGGTATTTCAGTGACTATCGAGTGGGGCTGTTGCATGGGAAGATGAAAGCAGATGAAAAAGATCAGATCATGGAAGATTTTATCAGCCGAAAATACGATATTCTGGTTTCTACAACGGTGATTGAGGTGGGAATTGATGTGCCTTCTGCGACCGTGATGGTCATTGAGCATCCGGAAAGATTCGGACTGGCTCAGCTTCATCAGTTGAGGGGAAGAGTTGGAAGGAACAAAAAAAAGGGCTTTTGTTTTTTAGTGACAGCGGATAAATCACGAGGAAATTTTGAACGGCTGACTTATTTTGCATCGCACAACAACGGGTTTGAATTATCCGAATACGATTTGCAATTGAGAGGGCCCGGTGAAGTGATGGGGGTTAGACAACACGGGATGCCTTCTTTCAGATTGGCAAATCTGATGGATGACAGGGATTTGCTTTTACTGGCACGCTCAGAGGCCATTAAATTACTAGAAAATGACCCTTCTTTGGAAACAGCCGTTCATTTAAGAGAGTATATCGAGCATGCTTTTCAAGATAGAATGAATCTAATAGATATTGGATAGGAGGTTTATGATGAATGCAATAGAGATCAGGCATCAGATGCACATGAATCCGGAAACGGCGTTGGAAGAATTCGAAACCACAGAGCTTCTGGAACACGAAATCGGCAAATTTTCGAATATTAAGATTCACAGACCTTTTAACACCGGGTTGATTGCCGAATACAAGGTAAACGACGGGAATTATCTGCTGTTCAGGGCAGACATCGATGCATTGGACATTGAAGAGCAGACTGGTTGGGAATATGCCTCAAAAAACAAAAAGATGCATGCCTGCGGGCATGATGTCCATACGGCTATTTTATTTGGACTCATTGAAAAGGTTTGTCGTTTGAAACCGGATAAAAACCTTTTGTTTTTTTTCCAGCCTGCTGAAGAAGGCGCAGGTGGTGCACAGTTGACAATCGACACTGGGTTTTTTGAATCCTATGCCATTCAGCATGCCTTCGCACTACATGTGTCTGATGCGTTCGATTATGGAACCATAGCCTTTAATGATGAGGTGTTGTTTGCCTCTGCGATGGAGTTAATCGTTGACTTTCACGGCAAACCTACCCATGTTGCAACGCCTGAAAAGGGTAAAAACGCCCTGAATGCCCTTAGATTATTTTTAGATGCTGCCGAAAGAATACCCGTTTCAAAAAATACGCCCTTGCTGTTAGCGATCGGACGAGCATGGGCCGGAAATGTCAGAAATATCGTTCCGGAAAAAGCCAGAATGGAAGGCAGTATCCGATCGCTGGACATGGATCAAAGCAAGGTCTTCTTTGAACAGCTGCTTCAAGTAGCACAGGGAGTGAAATTAGCCACCGGTGTGGAAGTTGAAGTGAAGAAACGGGCTTTTTATCCGGAAGTCAGAAATGATTCAAAATTGTTTGATCAGTTGTATTTGGAACTGGGTAAACATTACAAAACTCTCAAAACCGAATACACCATGACCGGTGAAGATTTCGGATTTTTCACCAGAAAGTATCCATCGGCTATGTTCTGGTTTGGAACGAGGAAAGATGAAGTACATGGCTTGCACAGCCCCCACTTTCTGCCATCGGATGATATTTTGCCTTTGGGAAGTGACATTCTGTATTCAATTTTAGAGTTGTTTATCGCTTAATCAATGAGGGAGCCTTGATCTCAGACAGCGCCTTCAAGGCTCTATTATGTTTACAAAGGGGTGCTTGAATATGAAGAAAATACTTTTCAAGGATTTTTTGATATTCACCGGGTGCCATTCTCATGATCTGTTTCAAGGCAGTGTATTGGTAATAAATGGAGAGATTATTCAGGTTTATCGTGATGAGCAGTTTATCGTAGATAAAGATGTGGCAATCATCGACGGCAATGGGAAAATTCTTATGCCGGGGTTTATCAACTCACATACGCATATCTATTCGACCTTCGCCAGAGGCATGGGATTGCCTGTGTTTAACCCAACGAATTTTCACCAACTGCTAGAGCAATTATGGTGGAGATTGGATCGAGCACTAACATTGGAAGATGTTTATTACAGTGCTTTGGTGTCATCTGTCGAAATGGTGAGAAATGGGATCACTACTTTTGTGGATCATCATTCCAGTCCAAATGCCATCAGGGGAAGCCTGAATGAAATTGTGAAAGCTTGTATCAAAGAAGCGGGGTTGAGAGGCATCGTCTGCTATGAGACCAGTGACAGGGATGGTGAACGGGCGAAACTTGAGGCCATAGGAGAAAACAATGAGAGCCGTTCATTCGTTGAAAGCTACCCTAAAAGAGCAGCGGGTTTGTTTGGATTACATGCTTCATTTACATTGACAGATGAAACACTTGCCGAATGCGCCCGATACGGCATGCCGATTCATGTTCATGTTGGAGAAGGCCCGGAGGATGGTTCGCTGCATCAGCAACGCTTTGGAATGACAGCTGTGGAGAGATTGAATCACTTTGGATTGTTAAATCCCGCAAGTCTTTTGGTGCATTGTCTTCATGTGAATGAGAGCGATTTATCTATTATTAAAAGCAGTGGTGCCAGGGTAGTTTTTAACCCGCAATCCAATATGAATAATGGTGTGGGCATACCCGATTACTCAAAATTTAAAGATCATGACATTTTGGTCAATCTGGGCAATGATGGGTATGGTTTTGATTTGACACGTGACATGAGAACACTGCTGATCAGCCAGCACCTGTTAAAAAAAGATCCCAAAGTATTTTCCGTAGAGGATTTATTTCAGGTGGCTTTCATCAATAACGCCGAATATGTCTCTAACAACCTGAAAGCAAATTTGGGTAAGATACAAAAAGGGTATCGGGCAGATTTTGTCACTTATGATTATGCTCCGCCGACACCGTTGAATGGTGATAATTTCCTCTCGCATTTTTATTTTGCTATCATGGAAAATTGCAAACCAACCGATGTCCTCGTCGATGGTGAATATTTGTTACAGGATGGTATTTTAAAACGACAAGACGAACATGCTATTTACAAGGTATCTCAAAAACAATCTGCTGACCTTTGGAAAAGAATTTAGGTAACTTTTTCATCACGTTTTTTCAAAAGGGTGATCAGCATGATCATGACAAAAGTGCCAAAGAACAGGAAGAATGGAAAGAAATAACCCCATTCAATCCCCATGGCACTACTCATTTTTCCAATAACAAAGCCGGCTGTAAGGCTTCCAAAGGAGGCAAATACCGAAAACAGCGACAACGAAAATCCCAATCCCTTTTCAATCGTTTCTACCAAGAGGGATTGAAGGGTTGGAAATATGGAGGAATGAATAAATCCGGAAAGTCCAATGAACAATGCCAAAAAGATGTAGGAGTCCAGAGGTTTTTGGGCCAGGAATGTAATGGGTAATCCCGCTAATGTTGCATATATCAGCCACTTTAAATGGCCTACCTGATCAACCCATTTTGCAGAAACAAATCTGCCAACCAAGAGTCCTATCCAGAACAATGATGGAAGAATGCTGGAGAGTTCGTCAGGGTTTCCCATTTTATCGGTAGAATAGATGGGTGCCCATGAAAAAACGCCAATTTCAGAACCAACATAAAAAAAGGCAGCCATACAGATTAGCCAAAAATATTTATTTTTCAGTGTCATGCCCACCCCTTTCAGGGTGTTTTTTCTTTCTGCTTTTTGTGACTGGGGCAAATGGATTTTTAGAAGATATGAAAAAAAGAATGGGATGCAGGTATAACCTGCGATGACAAAAAAGAAGGCATGATAAGGCAGCTGTTTGGATATAAAATAGGAGGCTACGAAAGGGCTCAACATGGAGCCAAGGGCGAAAAAGGCATGAATCAGATTCAGCAGTGAGCCGCTTTTTCCTTTAAATTTACTACTGATAGGGGGAATGGCAATTTCCATAACGGAGATGCTAAATCCGATGATCAGATTTCCAATGAAAAGAGATGACGTGCCATCTGCAAATGCAAAAAGCAATATGCCGATTGGAAATAGCAAAAAGGATAATGCCAAGGGCTTTTTGGAACCGATGGCATCGATGAGTAACCCCGTGAGAAAAGCCCCGGTCAAAAAACCGATGGAGTTGGCTGCATAGATCAAGCCAATGTCGCTGTAAGAAAGATTAATGGCCTTGCGAATAACCGGCATGACTGCTGATATATAGGTGTTGATTGCCCCCATGATTAAAAAAGTATTGTAGCCCAATGCCTTATAAGCGGTTAAATCGTTCATGTGACCCCCTTATTCTTTTTATGATGCTTTACTCTTTTTGTTTATTATATTGACTGAAATAACAAAAGTCAGAATTCCTGTTATGACAACGGGAAGATAAAAAACAACCAATCGCCACATTAAAATCCCCGCCCCCATCATACCATCAGGAACCAAGCCGTTAAGAAAGATGGCATAAAGGCCTTCAGCCCCTCCGGAATTTCCGGGTGTGGGAACGATCAGCGCTGAAGTGTTGATGAGTACCAATCTGGCAAAGATCTTGAAACTGAAAAAATTCCCGAATCCATTGAGGATTACAAAGGCACTAAGATTGAACAAAGTGAATTGAAAGCCGGTGGTAAAAAAAAGACAAATCAATCTTTTTTTCTCAAATCGAAATTCTTTAAAAGCAACGTTGAATTTCTGGATATTCTCGTATATGGCGGATTCGGTTTCATCTTTGAGATGAAAGATTTTTATCTTTTTTATGAACTGGACAAAGAACCCAATCATTTTTTTTGCGATCGATTCGCTAATTCCAATCACCAGGATGCCCAAAACGATGGACAGGTTAATCAAAATGCCGATGATGGCAGCATTCTTCGACAGGGTGTCCAGGTCATTAACAACCGCTAGCAGTGCCAGGAATCCGGATAAAGAGAGAAAAAATTGATACATCATGGATTTGACAAACATAGCTGAAAAGGAAGAGGCAATGTCCATCCCAAAACGGTTCAAAATAAGAAGGGTTGCCGGTTGACCTCCGGACATAAACGGGGTGATCATGTTGGTGAATTGTGTAACGATGACCGTTTTAAAGCATTGAAAAATGCTCAAAAACTGATATTTACCCGTTGAAATTCTGAAGGATAAAGATTCTAAAAGCCATCTGCAGAGATAGAGTAAAAAAGCCAGTAAGAAAAAAAAGAAGGGATAAGAAGACATGGCGTTGAGGATTTGCTCCAATCCATAGGCTGAAGTGATGATGGAGATGGCAATGAGACTAATGATAGTCAATGAAAACAACGGATAGGCTATTTTTTTGTTCCACTTTTTCTTCATCTGTCTTACCCCTCTCAGTGGTCTGACTACTGGCTATTATACAATATATATCGATGTTAGAAACAAAAA
>CAYYNI010000104.1:0-7276 GCA_964472765.1 uncultured Thermotogaceae bacterium
CGTAGAACAGATTAAAATACAACCTTTTTAGACACCTTCTCGAAAAAAGCCCGTACTTACATACGGGCTTTTTTCTTGTGCTATAATCTTAAGTGAACAAACGGACTCCTGTAAATAGCCATTACAGCAAAAGAAAACGCAGTTCGATTTCATCGATAAACCTTCTCCCATTCGTATGGTTCATTTACTTTTTCAAGCCTATGTCATCTTCATCATCCCGGAGGTGTATTCTATCCATGCAACCCCTTCAAATGAAAATCGAAGATTGGAAGACCCGGTTAATCGATCTATCAAAAAGGAATAAACTGCTGAATTTCAAACAAACAAGGCTGTCCACGCTGCATTTACTAAAACCGGATAGTGATGAGATTTTCTCAGCCCTGGGAGAAGGCACATCCGAGTGCAAGCTCCTCTTTGACGAGGATCTTTTTGCCGGTTGTGACGAAGAAGTCCGCTTGGATACCCTCAAACTCAAAAAAAATGAATTCTACGCTCAAACACTCAGCGAAAAAAGCCAGAAAACCCTGCGCCATCTGTTGTCCAAGTCCAAAGAATCGTTGGAGGAGCAGGGGATCAACACGTTGTTTTGCACCTTTGGTCTTTGCAAGTGGATGGATCCAAAGGAGCCGGAAAAGGCGCTTTTAGCACCTCTGGTGATGATCCCCATTCAAATCAACCGGCAGACATTGACCGGTCCGTACAAAATCGCCAAATTTGAAGAGGATATCATAGTCAACCCGGCGTTTATGAAACAGTTGAAAGAACTGGGAATAGATATGACCCCGATTGAAAATCTCTCCTTAAACGACATAGAAGAACAAAAGGGTGAGGCGGGCGAGAAAGAACAGCCGGTTTTGAAACAGTTTTTTGACCTGTTCAGTGAGACCATCAAAGGGCAAAAGGGCTGGGAAGTGCTTCAAGCGTGTTATTTAGGCCTTTTTAATTATCATAAATTCGTCATGGTTAAGGATATTGAAAACAACGCCCCTATGATCGAGCAAAACAGGTTTCTCAAAGCCATTGCCACCGGGGTCTATGAAAAAGGGCAAGAAGATGTCTGTGAGATACCCGAAATTGACGATCTGGATCCGCAGTCCCAATTCCAGATACTGGATGCGGATGCCAGCCAACAGGAAGCCATCGAAGCGGTCAAATGCGCAAAAGACATGATCATTCAAGGTCCGCCGGGAACGGGCAAGAGTCAGACCATTGTCAACATCATCAGCGAGGCCATCGCCCAGGATAAAAAAATCCTGTTCGTTTCCGAAAAGCAGGCCGCCTTAACAGTGGTTAAGAGACGTCTGGACGAACATCAGCTGGGGCCTTTTTGTTTGGAGCTTCACAGCAAAATGGCCTCCAAAGATATGGTTTACCGGCAGTTTGCCGATGTCCTCAAATTACTGGGGGTTGAGAATCAAGGCAACCAGGCCTTTGATTTTGAACAGCTTCAATCCGTCAAAAACAACCTGATCGGTGCCCTCCAACTGTTTCAAAAACCATACGGACAACGTCAGATAACCCCCCATCAGCTCTTTGACGAACTGATCGCCCTTGAGCTTATCCCCGATGTGCCGTTCACATTCGATGATTTTCTGACGATCGACGATGCGTTTCTCAATAAGGCCCAGGTTCAATTGGGCACAATCGATGACAGGGCCAAAGCACTTTTTCCCTCACTCGAAAAGGCTGCGCCCATTCAATTCAAAGGATTTGAAAGAAACGCTAAAGAGTCTTTTGTCCGCATGCTGCAACAAATGAGACAAACGACAAACGAGTTGCTCTCCCTCTGCGACCAGGACCGGTTCAAAACCTGGCAAACAGAAAAACACCGATTGCTGGAGCAGATTCAGCTCAACCGCTCTCAAGCCGAACGGTTGAGGGAGAAACTCAAAAAAGCAACGGCTGACGAATGGGCCCCCGTAAGCGACAGCCTGGGGATTCTGGCGATAAAAGATCAGGCCATTCTTTCTCAATACAACAGGGCCCTTGAGAGGATACAAACCGTCTCCAACGAGATTCTAAAGGATGTAAACGCCCTCAGTAGCCTGACAGGCGCTTCAACGCTTGCCGAACACGCCTCCGTTGACGATCTCGATGCGCTATGCGACTTTTTATCCCAAACGAAGATCGAGATCCTCAATCTGGACCTCAACAGGCTCATCGAGCTTTGGAATACCCGTTATCATTCTTTTTTCGGCAGATTGTTCGGCGGATTCCGCAAAAATTCGGCCATTATCGGCGAATCTTTCAGAAATCCTGCAGACAAGGGTCATAAAGACATCCCTGCGCACTTGAATCAAGCCCGTCAAATCCGAAAATGGTTAGACAGCCGGATCCGTTTTTCGGATAAAGGCATTTTGCCGATCATCCGCCAGATTCAAAGCCATCTGGGCGAGCTGAAAAATGCCTTAAGTGAACTGCATGAAGGGGGAGAGCGGCTGGCCGATCTGTTAAACAGCCAGCTCATCCGGGTGGAGATGTCCCAACCCGCTCACAATACGGCGAACGATGAAAGCCTATACCAGTGGTACGAAGCCGTTCACCAACACTACGGGGCGTTGATGGACTTGAAAGACCACTCGCTTGGCTATTACCATTGGGCACAAGCGGACACCGACTCTCAACTGGATGCACAGGCATTCAGGGAGGATTTGGATGATCTGTTGGCCATCATGGACGCTCTCACCGAGATAGAGGATTTACAAAACACCTGTGCCGGATTGAAGGAATTGGGTTTGGAGAATTTTATCCACAACGTCATCCGGACAGACATCCCCACTGAGCATTATTATTTGTGCTTTAAAAAGGGCATTGACAGGGCATTCATCGAACATATTTACTCCCAATCCGAATCGTTGTATTTTTTCAAATCCCAGGACTATTGGCGGGACAAGGAGACGTTCAAGCAGCTGGATGTGCTGCAGCTCAAAAACAACCGGAGGCGAATTGCTCAAAAGCGCATCGACCTGAATCCTAAATACGATTTCTTGAGGGAATGCGATTCCGATCTCAGCAGATTAAAAAGGGAAATCATGAAAAAGAGATGGAAAATGCCTATTCGAAAGTTGTTTGCCGCCATTCCCCGGCTGGTTCAAATGCTCAAGCCCTGTATGCTCATGAGCCCCCTTTCGGTCAGCCACTTTCTGGATTCATCCAAAATTCAATTCGATCTGGTGGTTTTCGACGAAGCCTCCCAGGTCTTCCCGGAAGACGCCGTCGGCTCCATCATGAGGGCCAAACAAGTGGTGGTTGTGGGGGACAACAAACAGCTGCCGCCGACCGCTTTCTTTAAAAACACCGATTATGAAATGGACCGATTGGAAGATGAGGAAGATTATTTCGCCGTCAACCTGGAAAGCATCCTGGACGAGGCATCGGTGATCGGCATCGAACACAAATCCCTGCTGTGGCATTACAGAAGCCGAAATGAACAGCTCATCCATTTTTCCAATCATCATTTTTACGACGGGCATCTGGTGACTTTCCCGTCCAACCATTACGATGACGGCGATTACGGGGTTTACTTAGACTACCTGCCCGGCGGCGTGTACGATCGTGGAAAAACACGAACCAACCCCTCAGAAGTGAAACGGATAACTGAAATCGTCATGGCATTTGCCAAAACCCACCCGGATAAATCTTTGGGTATCGTCACATTCAACGAAGCGCAAAAGGACGCCATCACCGAGCGCATTGAAAACGCCCGCCTTTCGGATCAGACTTGTGAGGCCTTTTTTAACGACGAGCGGAATGAACCCTTCTTCGTCAAAAACCTGGAAAGTGTTCAGGGAGACGAACGGGATGTGATCGTGTTCAGCATCGGTTATGGAAAAGACGCATCCGGCAGGATGACCTACAACTTCGGGCCTTTGAACCGTGAAGGCGGTGAAAGAAGGCTGAATGTGGCCGTCACCAGGGCCAGGGAAAAAGTCGTCGTGGTCAGTTCCATCACCTATCGGGACATCCCCCCCGATAAGGCCCATGGGGTGAAATACCTGCGTGAATACCTGATGTTTGCCGAAAACCCGATGGAAAAACAGCCGGCCGACAGCGAGCCATCCGACTGCAAAACGGCCTTTGAGTCGGATATCAAACGGGAATTGGAACGGATGGGTTATCAGGCGGATCTTCAAGTGGGCTATTCAAAATACAAAATCGACCTTGCCGTTAAGGACCCAAAAAGAAGCGGCAAATACGTTCTCGCCATCGAGTGCGACACGTCAAAACCGTCCAAGGCAAAGACGCTCAGGGACCGTGAAAGGATACGTGAAGCAGTTCTGGAAAATCTGGGCTGGACGATCATGACCGTATGGATTAAAGAATGGTATGAAAACAAGCTAGCCGTCCTGGAAACCATCACCCAAACCATTCAAACGGTTCTCGACGAACAGGAAAGCGAAACAAAGACTCAAACGAACGAAGAAACACACGAACGATTTTTCATTGAAAAAGAAGATGAACCGGGTGATAATAACCTGTTTGACCTTTATGAAAAATTCACCCTGGACGATTTTCTCACTCACATCCAACAAGGCCATCCCGATCTGGAAGGCCTGCTGGTTAAAATCTTGGACAAAGAAGCCCCCATCCAATTCACAGAGCTGTTCAGAACCATCAATCAGTTTTACGAGCACCTGTGTGACCAGAACGGGCCTCTCCCGAATATCTTCCAAGAAAATGTAACGGAAAAGGGCAACTTGAGCCGATCCGCCATCATGAAACGCATTGAGGGCCTGGCGGAACAATGCCACTTTGAAAACGACTTCATCGTTCACAAAAACAAACCCATCCGTCCAAGAAAAAGAGAAGGCGACTGCGTCGTCGACATCGACAACATCTTCCCCCCGGAGAGAGAGGCGATGATCAAGCGCATCATCCGGCATGCGGCGTATATCCACACCCAGGACCTGATCTTTGAAACCGCCAGACACTTAGGCTACAGCCGAACGGGCGAAAAAATAAAGGCCGTTTTACAAGAGGACATCGGCCGCCTGCTGGAAAGAGGCGAGATCGTTCAACAGGACGGGAAGTTGTCGGTGGATTTTTAGGGGTATTTCAACGGAGAGTGTCCCCATTATATTTTTTTTGTGAGAGGATATGAAAAATGAAACAAATACAATTCGGGCAGAAAGCACAGAACAAGATAGAGAGTTTGAGCCAGAATATCGAACACCTTTACCTGGTGGGTGGCATCCCCAGGGATTTTTACTTGTTTGGAAAACACAAAACGGATGACATCGACTTGACGACGGATTTGCCTGTCGAGGCTATTCGGGACAGGGTGCCGTCGAATTACTTTCAGTCCAACGAGGCATTCACCGTGTGCATCAACGCCGGCGACTCCGTCATTGAGATCACCCCCTTTAAGGGCAAAGATCTCAATGAGGATCTTGAAAGCCGGGACTTGACGATCAATGCCATTGCCATCCCTATCGTGAACGGGGAGCTGGATTACAGTCGTGTTTGCGATGAAGTCGGGGGCTTCCGGGATATTCAATACAAGGTCCTTCGCACGATGCGGGAGCAAAATTTTATCGATGATCCCTTGCGGATTTTGCGCCTGTTTCGTTTTCAGTCGAAGTTGGGTTTTGATATTGAAAACCTGACGTGGCGCTATGCGGTCAACAACGCCAATCTGTTGAAAACGGTGGCAAAGGAACGGATAAAAAAGGAGTTTGACGGCATATTGAAGGGTCCATACGTGCAGATGGCCTTGAGAAACATGCTCCATGCCGGAGTTTTAGAACAGCTTTTTGAAGATGTGAAACCCATGATGGATTTTCTACATTGCGACAAGCATCACTTTCACGAGAGCATCATCGAACACACCATCCGAGTCGTTCAGGGAACCCCTAATGACAGAACCCTGCGACTGGCGGCCTTTTTTCATGATTTCGGAAAACCGGCTGTTTTTGACGCCCAAAAGGGCAATCACTATATCGGACATGAGAAAAAAGGTGCCGAGATGGCTGAAAAAATATTGGTTGAAACCCGTTATGAAAAGCAGACGGTTCAGGATGTGAAAACGCTGATCGAGTATCACGATGTGAGCCTGGATTCGAAATCGAAGTTCAACGAAATTTGTTTTTATCACGGAGAAGCGCTGTTCAAAAAGCTCATTCAACTCATGCAGGCGGACAAACGGGCCACGTTCGCCGATTATGCCACGTTCGAACAAGCCCTTGAAGCCAAGGCAACCAAAACCCTTGGATACAGGGACATCTTTCAAGCCATGCGGGAAAAGATCCGGGGACAATTGTTACTGGAGATCGGGATGAAACCCAATCCCCTGTTCAGCCGAATCATCGACTATTTGCAAAAGAAATTCCTGAAAAAACCGGAGACGTTCAGCGACGAGGCCCTTTTAAAAGCCGCCGGGGAACTCCTTCATTTCAAAGACCGTTACGGACAGCTTTATTATAAAATGGAACTCTATCAACGGATCCAAGAAGTTTACAAAGACGGAATCATTTACGGTGTAGTGGAAGGGGAAACCCAAATCAGCTTTCAATCGCAGCTGTTTGAATACCGGTATCTCTCTCTTGAAGCGTTTGAAAAGATGGATAAAAAGGGAAGCTACATAGTTTTCAGCTCTGTGTGTTGACTTGTTGTTTCTGTAATGATCAACAATTCGCTCAAACGTTTTTCCCTCTCCAAAAACTTTCCGCATAGACCAAATTCTTGCCGTCTGCCTGGTCGACTCGGTGGAGGATATGCCCTTTTTCCAAAATCTTGTTGTGAATAAAAACATCGTTGGGATAGATTGTTTCCCGCTTATAGTAGACTCTCAGGTTTTCCAGCGTCATGGTGTCGGTGACCTCATCCGGGACGGATTCGTTGATCCAATAGGCGTATATGGTGTTGTTTACATGCTCATAATCGTCCACATCACGTTTTCGGACTCTAAAGAGAAAAGCCCCATCGCCTTTTTCCTTATATTCAAGAGGTTTGTTGATGGTAAAAGGGGTTGTGGTTTCATTGACGCCGTACAGTTGGAACATATAATCTCTGGCGATAGTCGGCTTGCGCTTTTCCAGGTTCAGGAGTATCCATTTGGATTTTCCCCTTGCCAGCATCTGGTCATTTTGGTCGAACAACTGGAATTCCCTGAAAGCGACAAAACGGTCAATGGACCTGGCAATGGTGCAGGCTTTCACACGTTCCCGGTATTTGGGATAACGGTTGATTTGAATATCCCAGTTGAGAATGATCCATGCCAATGATTCCTCTTTCAGTATATTTTTTTCCCGGTCATAGTAAAAACCGGCTTCCTGGG
>CAYYNI010000105.1:0-7239 GCA_964472765.1 uncultured Thermotogaceae bacterium
CCAATTTCTAAGAGCTGTTTTTTAGTTATTTGCTGCAGGTTGAAGTTGATACTTTCTTTAGCGTCCATGGGTTGATTATATCAAAAAAAGGGGCGAAAGTATAAATCTATTCATGTAGGGGTGCCCCTTGTGGGTACCTTACAAACTAAGCGACTCCCGACCCCGTATGCTATAATGATTCATTTGTGCTCTATAAAAGGAGTGGTTAGCGATGAGCAGGAAGATTTTGATGGTTTTGTTGCTGATGGGTGTTGTTTTTACAATGTCAGTTATGGCCTGTACGACTTTGATTGTAACCAAGGGGGCTTCTTTGGATGGGTCGATGTTTGTTGGGCATTCGGATGATGATCATTTTATGGATCAGCGGATTGTCTATGTCCCGGCTAAGGATCATCCCGCAGGTTCTAAAAGAAAAGTCTATGCAACGGCAGCGGCTGTGGGGGAATTTCCCCAATTCAACACTTTTTTTTATCCCCGGCTTGTGGATGGTTTTCGGGCACCGGCTTATGCTAGTGAACAATACCCTTTGACCATTCCGTTGGGAGAAATTCCGCAAGTTGCGCATACCTATGCCTATTTTGACGGCAATTATGGGATCATGAACGAGCATCAGCTGATGTTCGGTGAATGTACCAATGGTTCCAAAGTAACCCTTGATCCGTTGCCCGGGGTGAGACTTTTTTATTCATCGGAATTGTCCCGTGTCGCACTTGAGCGGTGTCAAACCGCTCGTGAAGCGGTGGAGTTGATGGGGCAGCTCATCGATACCTACGGCTATTACGGGACAGGAGAAACCTTGCCGGTTGCCGATCCCAATGAGGCCTGGGTGTTTGAAATGGCGCCTTCTCCTGATGGCACCGGAGGATTATGGGTGGCAAAGAAGATTCCGGATGGGGAAATTTTTGTTTCCGGAAATATCTTCCGTATTCGTGAGGTGGATCCGGATGATCCCGATATGCTGTATTCGGAAACCTTGCACACGGTTGCTGAAAAGCACGGCTGGTGGTCTCCTGAGGATGGCTTATTGGATTGGCTGCCCACGGTGAGTTTGGGTGAGTACAACCACCCTTATTATTCGCTCAGGCGTATTTGGCGTTTGTTTGACAAAGTGGCGCCGTCGCTTGGATTATCCGCAAAAGTTGAAGATGGGCTGACAAAGGCTTATCCTTTCTCTGTCAAGCCTGATGAGAAGCTTTCTCTACAGGATGTGTTTTCTCTTTTCAGGGATCACTATGAAGGCACTCCATTCGATCTGACGCAAGGGGTGGGGGCCGGTCCTTTTGATAATCCCAATCGATATTACGGCGCCTATGACGGACAAGGGGATGTGGGAGATCCTTCCAAAAAGCTGGATGGTGCATGGGAAAGACCCATTTCGGTTAATTATTGCGGGTATGTGTTTGTCAACCAGGGAAGATCCCATTTACCCGATCCCATTGGCGGTATCATGTGGATGGGATTAGATAAACCTTCCGATACCTGTTTTATCCCCTTTTACGCAGGGGCGAATGGTCTTCCTTCGATTATAGAAACATATGATCCCCTTGATTTTGACCATAACAGTGCCTGGTGGGCGTTTAACTTTGTGGCTAACTGGGCGGAGAAAAAATACGCCTATATGCACCCGGAGATTGCAGCTCGTCAGTCTTATCACGAGGAGGCATCCATTCAGTTGATTCAGCAAACGGATCAAAAGGCTTTGACTTTGATGGACAAAAATCGGGATGCTTTGGGGGACTATTTAAGACAGATCTGTTCCAAAAATGCCGAAATGATTGTGGCCGACTGGTGGGAGCTTTCGGAGTACTTAATCGTCAAGTACAACGATGGGTATATCAGCACACCTGGAAACGCCGCCCAACCTGTGGGATACCCTCGAGAATGGCTGAACAACACGGAGTGGATTAACGGGCCGGTTGAGTACTGAAAAGTTTATTTTATTTTCACCATTCTAAATCCGATAAAAGGCTCCATGTCTGAAGGTTCATAACTATTTCTGGTGAAATTGATGCATTGTTCTTCAAAAGAATACCAGGAACCTCCTCGAGCAGCCCTTCTGGTCCCCGTTATTGGACCGGTTGGGTTTTGCGAGGGAGATACACTGTAATAGGTTTCAGAATACCAGTCGTGACACCATTCTTCCACATTTCCGCTCATGTCGAACAAGCCTTTTTCATTTGGATTTTTCCCACCACCTAAATGGGTTCCACCGCCAAAAAAGATGGGATAATCGGGTTCATAGCAATTAGAACGATACCATCCGAAACTATCCAGTGTATTGCCCCCAGCATACAGGAAATCTCTTGGAGTCAAATAATCATTTTCAGCCCCCCTGGCGGCGTATTCCCATTCCGCTTCCGTAGGGAGTCTGAATCCTTCCACTTGTGTAATACTTCTGGGATCTCTTGAATCAGAGGTGATAAGCTGGCCTGTTGTGACATTATAGGCTTCATCTAAATTGTATTCCCGGCTCATCCAATTGCAGTATTCAATAGCCCCCCACCAGGACACATTGTGAACGGGGTAATTTGCTTTTCCCGCATTGACCAGTTGGAATGCACCTCCCACATGGGCGAATTCGCAAGACTCATTTCCCATGTTGACCAGTTGGTGGCCATTCATCCACCCCGTTGTAGTAACCGGATTATCGTTTAAAAATTCCAGAAAACCGGCATTGGTTACTTCTAATCGTTGCATGTAAAAATCGTAAGTAAGCGTAATATGATGTTGAGGTTTTAGAGGACCGCCTTCATCAGAGATAAATCTCGTATCCCCCATCCAGAAATCCCCATCTGATATAAAATTCATAAAGAGGGCATAGGGATTAAATTCCACTTCACCGATGCCGCCTCCTGTTGAGCAAGAAACAATCAACATTGAAATAATGACTACCATCAACAGTGCAATAGATCTTTTCATGATCTTTGCCTCCATTTATTAAGATATTTTTTTAACAAATCGATTACCAATTGTTTATTATAGCACAGAAAACGTGCATCCAGAAAAGGAGGGGCTCATTCACCTTCGTAGCATTCGACTTCTCTGCCTTTTGAGAAAAATTTTAAACCGTTGGGTAAGAATGGTTAGGGTTAATCGTTTTTTATCCTTTAACCTTCTTCCGGATGATTCGGAAGAGTTCTTCCTGTTGAACAGGTTTTTTCAGGTATGTGTCCATTCCCGCTTTCAGTGCTTTATGTTCCATTTGAGGGCGGATGTCGGCTGAGAGACCGATGATTTTGGCCCGTTTACCCGCTTTGCCCATCTGCCTGATTTCGCTGGTCACTGCCAGGCCGTCTTTTTTGGGAATGTGTATGTCCAAAAAAACCAGATCCGCCGGCGATGCCCGATAGATTTTTATGGCATCGATCCCATCCGATGCCTGTGAGATGGAAAAGGAGGGGAAGTTGTTTTTCAAAAAGGTGTACAGGAGTTTTGCGCTGACGGGATCATCGTCAACAATCAGTACGGACTGTGTATCGGCAATTTCTTCCGGTTTGCTCTGAAAATCCGGGTGATTGTCAGATTCATTCTGCGCATGCGCCATTTCAAACTGCACTTCAAATGAGAAGGTGCTACCATGGCTTTCTTCACTTTCAACGTTTAGTTTGGAACCCATCTGCTGGATGATATGATTGGAAATGGACAAACCCAAACCCGTTCCGCCGTATTTTCGAGTGATGGAGGAATCGGCTTGTGTAAATTTTTCCAGGATTTTTTCACGCATTTTTTCAGAAATGCCGATACCCGTGTCTTTGACGATAAATTTTACTTGTGCATATTGTTCTGTCCGGGCTGTTTGCAAAACCTGCAACAGTACCTCGCCCGTTTCCGTAAATTTCACGGCATTTCCCAACAGGTTGATAAGGACCTGATTCAGCCTGAGGGCATCGGTGATGATGCAATCCGGAAGATTTTCATCCAGTTTCATGTGTAAAGCCACCGGTTTGTTTTCAGCAGAAGGTTTTATCATGTTGAAGGTTTCGATTAACATGGGTGTCAATTCTACCGGATTATGGTCTAATTGGAAGTAGCCGGTTTCTATTTTTGAGAAGTCCAGAATATCACTAATAATTTTTAACAGGTGTTTTCCGGAATAGAGAACGTTGTCGATGTAATCCAGTTGTTCTCTGGTCAGCTCTGTTTGAGATAGCAGCTGGGAAAAGCCCAATATGCCGTTAAGGGGTGTTCTTAATTCATGACTCATGTTTGCCAGAAATTCCGATTTCGCTTGACTGGCAGCTAAAGCCTGTTCTTGGCTTTCCTTTAGTTCCTCATTCATGGCAATGACTTCTTCGTTATAGGACTCCAGTTCCTCGTTACTGGCGATTAACTCTTCCTTCTGATAATTCAGAAGTTTCTCACGGTTGTCAATTTCTTGCGCCATAACCCTGAAAGTGCGGGCTAATTTGTTTAATTCATCATAAGAAGCGGGGATGGTTTGCCCCGTATCGTATTTGCCCTTTGCCAGATTGTTTGAAAGGGTGATCAGGCCTTCTACGGACCCCTCTATTCTGTGGATGAAATACAGGGAAAAATAATACCCCACCGCAAAGATTGCAATTCCTGCCAAAACCAACCACAACAGGATTGTATAGGCTCTTTTAAAGGCAAGCCTGGAGGGTTGGGCAACGGTAATCACCCAACCATTGTCTAAGGGTAGTGTACTGCCAAACAGTTCCTCAGGCTGTCCGTTATGAATGTGTTCAAAGCTCCCCGTTACGGTCATCCCATTTAAAGCTTTTTTGACGTGTTCTTGATTGGAATGGTTTTCCCTCAGTACGATGTGTTCCGGATGATTGCTTAAAATGGCGGTTCCTTTACTGTCATATACCGTAATCGAATATTCTTCGCCCAAGCTGGCTATTTGTTGGTTCAGGGAGCTGACGTTGATATCCGCCACCAAAAACCCCGCTTCCATCTTCACCGATATTTTCAGCGAATGATCCCCGCTGACGGATGAAAGGGCAAAATCCGACCAGACCGGTGTGTCCTTGGCGTTTTGGATAAACGGGGAGTAGATCATGTTATTTCCTATTTCTAATTCCGAAAAAGGCATGATGCAGCAGATTTGCCCCTGAGAATCCACTATTTTAATCCGTCGTACATCTTTTTCGTTGTTGGTGATAAATGATTCCATCAACAGATGGACATCGTCGCTAATCGGCTCGGTTGTTTTAAGTTTTACGGATAGATAATCCCGGAGGGTCAACATTTTTTCGTTGCTTTCCATGATGTAGATGTTGATGGTGTTACGTATGCTCTGAGCCATTTGCATGCTGTTGTTGATGATGTCGTTTTTTGTGGAACTGTAAACACCCACACCGACCAACAGGCCAAAAACGGCAACAAACGAAAAGAAAAGAAGCATAAACAAAGTTAAAAGTTCCCGACGCAGGGTTTTCTTCTTTTCTCTCATCTTTCAGCAATCCTTTTAAACGAACGCTCTTGCACCATAAAGAGAAAGACATCCCGTTTGGTTTTTCCCAGCCGGTCAATGATGATCTTTCCCTGTAATCCTTCAAATTCTCCAGTGTTCAAGATTTCATTCTTAATTGTCCCCGGGGCGGGCTTGATGGGTCTGTCTAAGATTTGAGCCAGCAACATGATCGCTTCATAACCATACGATTCTGCAAACTCCGGCTCTCGTTGGTATCTTTTGATAAAGGTGTCTTTGAACGCCAGGTAATCAGCTGCCGTTGATTCTTTATCCCAGGAACTGGGTAAAACCAACCCGTTGACGCTGCTGCCACCCTGCTCAAGCAAATTGTCATCCAAACTCCAACCGCTGGACAACTTCAAGACTTGTTTGGGATAACGCTTTTCGATCTGTTGGCAGATCAAGGCCGTGTCAATCGCTGAGGCCACGATCAAGACCGCTTCGGGCTTATTCTCAAGTAAAACAGCCACACCATTCTGTAAATCGGATGTTTGACTGTTGAATTGAACCAGCAGGTCTATGCTGCCGCCCAGTCCTTTGAAAGTATCTGAAAAATAGTCCGCCCAATGTTGGCTGAACGCACTGTTGTTGGCATCGTAAATGATGGAGACCGTTTTTGTTTCTGTATGATCGATGACGTATCGGGCCAGTTCCTCCTGCTCGTAGATATTCGGGGGATGAATGGAAATCAGGTAATCATCCTGATCCAGCACCCTCAGACTGCTGGTGGTGGGGCTTAACAGGAGCATCTTTTTTTCGTTGATTTGCGTCAATACAGCTTCTGTCATGGCACTGGTGACATGGCCAACAATGGCTACTACGCCTTCACTGATTAACTGAGCATCCACCTTTCGTGCGGTTTCAGGGTTATTTTCGTCGTCTTTGATGATCAGTTGGATCATTTTCCCCCTGATACCGCCTTGTGCATTGATTTGTTCGACGGCAAGAACGACGCCATCTTTCACCGCAATGCCCAAAGGCGAATTGTTCGAACTCAGCGAACCGGAGAATCCGATTTTGATCGTCCCTTTGTCCAATGTAAACAAAATAGCCACAAAAAGGACTGCGATTAAAAGAAGCAACCACCCGATTTTCTTCATCTTTTTTATGTTTATAAGGCCTGTTTTAATCATTCCACCCACTCTCATCACAAGTGTTTGCTTAGATTAAATTATAGCATAAATGTTATTCTCTCCTTTAACAAATAGCTACAATGATTGCATCTGGGGTTAAGGGTTTACCCTCTCCCGTTTTTTACAGATCGAGTTTAGGGTTGATCAGCATTGTAAGGGAGAATGAATTGTAATCTCATCTTTTTTCATCCGCCTCCTATCGAAAGGGATCCTCATAGGCCCACGTTTTAGGATAAAAAGCGATTTTATTCAAATACAACTTCTCATTACGAGCTTATTATAACGGGACCGTTTGTTTTTTCAACATCCTCAAGCGTGAAAAAAATGGCAGCACCTGAAAAGAATCTATTGACAAATCCATTTCAATGATTTATAATCTATTTAAGTATTTACTTAATTTAAAATTCTGCCTGATCTTCCGACAGATGAATCGGGATGTGATAACCATCGAGGAATTACTTAGTATTTTAAAAGCCCTTGGGGATGAAAACCGGCTCAACATTGTGATGCTGTTGTTGCGGCATGATTTTTGCGTTGGAGCCCTGTCCAAACGTTTGGATATCTCGGAGGCAGCCGTTTCACAACATCTTAAAGTGTTAAGACAAGCCGGGATTGTCAGGGGAGAAAAACGGGGTTATTTTACTCATTACCGGGTTGAAAGTACTGCTT
>CAYYNI010000106.1:0-7221 GCA_964472765.1 uncultured Thermotogaceae bacterium
CTGATGCGGAAAAAGAAAAGAGGGACATGGCCAAACCGATATTTTTCTTGACTTTATCCACGAGGATGGATTGTAATGTTGGAAAGATGGAGGCGTGAATGAGCCCGGACAGGAAAATAAACACAGCCAAAAACACAAAAGAGTCTAATGGAAGTTGAGCGAAAAGGGTGATGGGAAGTCCGACACAAGCGATGATCAACAGCCATTTCGTTTTTCCCACCCGATCCACCAGTAAAGCCGAAGCAAAACGACCGATAAACAACCCAATCCAAAACAGCGAGGGAAGCAAACTGGACAGTTCTTTGCTGTATGAACGATAATCTGCCGAATAGGTGGGAGCCCACGAAGAAATGCTGCCTTCAGAACCCACGTAGAAAAATATGGCCATGATGATCAACCAAAAATATTTATTTTTAAACAAGGTCAAATAATTCGATTGGTTATCCCCTTGTTCATTTTTTACCCTTTTGGGGATGTGGGTTTTCAGCTGTGTGGAGAAATAAAGGGGCACACAGGTGTAGCCGGCAATGATAAACAAAAATGCCATCGTAGGCAAATTTTGGGCAATCATAAAAGAGGCGATAAACGGGCTGGTCATGGCGCCAAGCGCATAAAAAGAATGCACTAAGTTTAGCAATTTACCGCTTTTACCCTTAAAAGAAGCACTCAAAGGGGGTACGGCTATTTCAATGACCGCCGATCCCAACCCGATCAAAAAATGGCCGATGATCAAACCCATCGCTGTTTTAGACAAGGCAAAGATTAAAATGCCCGCCGGGATGGAAAGGTATGAAAACAGCAGGGGTTTTTTTGTTCCGATGAAATCAATTAAAATCCCTATCAGAAGGGCCCCGGTCAGGTAACCGACGGATTTGGCCCCGAAAATCATTCCCACCTGAGCATATGAGAGGGATAGCGATTCCCTGATCAGAGGCATAACAGCCGAGATATACGTCGCAGCCGCTCCCATGGTCAAAAACGAGTGATATCCAACGCCTTTATAGCAGGACAAATTGTTCATGTCTTCCCCCTCTTTCGTCAGGAAACCTTATTTTTCAACTCTGATTTTATCACATTGAAAGTCGATTCGTGTGTTTTACCCTACTTTTTTTATAAAAATGGAATATAAATCATTCCCCGATCCGTCTATGTTTTAACGGCTATAAATCAAGTAAAAAGCATTAAACTCAAAAGGAGGAACGGAAATGAAAAACGTCATTATTTCATTGATAATCATGATCAGCACCATTACAATGTTTGCGGCAAATCCAACGATCGAGGGAACCCTGGACGGCGAAATGGAGGTTTACAAACACCCTTCGGGCACTTACGAACTGTATTGGAAAGTCATCAACGATAAAGAGATTTACATGGCCATCAACGCCAAAACCACCGGTTGGGTATCAGTGGGGTTTAACCCATCGTTCATGATGAAGGATGCGGATATCAAAATCGCCAATATCGTGGATGGAAAAGTCACACTTGAAGACCATTACGGAACATCTGCCACCGGTCATAGGCAGGATAAAGACAACGAAATCCAAGGCTTTGCGGGGTCAGAATCCGACGGCTGGACTTTTGTGGAATTCATCATGCCCCTCAATACTTCCCAAGCGGATGACAAAGCCATCAAATTGGGAGAAAAGACAAAAGTGATCATTGCTTATTCGTCATCAACTGATGTCCTGTGGAGAAAACACAATTTCACGGGCTCCGTAGAATTGGTGTTCTGACATGGACGCCATTCTAAGATTTGCCTACACAACCTTTCTGGGGATGCCCATGATCGCCTGGCTGGGTATCGTGACCTATGTCATCTTGTTCTTCACCGCTTTTTTGCAAGTGTTGAAGGTCAAAAAAAAGATCAAGCTCAGCTTTAAAGCCCATAAAACCATGGCTTATATCACCATCGTCTTTGCAACCATTCACGGGCTGTTGGTTATGTTTACATATCTGTAAAAGCCCCCCAGACCTCGTCTAAAAAATTTCCGACACCTGTGCAAAAGTCGATGGTGGACTGTTGGTTCGCCAAGGCATTAGGATGGCTGTCCCCGGTGTTTCCGCCGTATTCGTTTTTGAGCATGTTGGGGTGTGTGGCATGGTCATTGTCATAGGCCAGAAAGTCAAACCAGTCGTAAATGGCGACGTTGTTTAATCCGGGGTTGGCTGTGTTGTAGGATACCAGCCAGTCGTCTTTCAGCCAGGTGTAAAATTTTCTGGCATTAGCGGATTCGACTGTGTTGGTGTCCGACCAACAAAGGGGTGGCGCCGTCACAAAGATGAACAGGGTATCGGGGTGTTGGGAGAAGATGATTTCCAGGGGCTGGTATTGTTTACCATTAAAGGTGTATGGTGTTGTGTCGTCGGCATAGGTAAAGACAGCCCGGTAGTTTCTGGAGGTCTTTTCAGGAGAAAAAGGATCGCCGTCAACCCCCGCTGAAGTGATGGCGTTGGCAGGATAGCAACTTTTGAACATGACGATTCGGTTCTCACCGTTGGCACAGCCGTGGTTTAAAATCGAAGTCAAATAGTCGTTGAACCACAATATCCAATGATTCATATCCGTGTTGTCCCCCGGCGTCCCACCTAAAGAAGCTGTTCTTCCGGCATCCGGATTTAGGGCAGTCCCATAGGTGATGTCGTTGCGTTCATCAATATAGTCTTTTGCCAAAAGAGCCGCATGCAGACTGTTATTTAGCCAATTTTGGCCGCAGGAGTGGTGGATGAAAATAAGGTCGTCCTGTTGGTTGATAATAGGTGGCTGTGGATTTTCATTTCCCGTTCCTGCGGAAATACTGCAAGCTGTGGAACTGATCAGGATCAATACGATCAAAAAGAAAATCGCTGTGGGTTTCATTTTCATCTTGATTTCCCCTTTCGTTGACAGGATGGTGTATTATACAATGAATCGAGCCTTCTTGTCGCATGCTGTTTGTTAACAATATCCGCTGTGCTTTTTTTTTACATTCATTTCAATGCCAAAATGGGTTAAAATATCCAGAGGTGATATTTTGAATATCAGAGTGTTAAACGAAAAGGATACCCAAGCATACCGGACTATTCGGCTGAACGCCTTGATCAACAACCCCGAAGCCTTTGGTTCTTCCTACGAAGAGGAAGCGGCCTTTGAACCGGCCCGTTTCACCCATCGGCTGACCAATCCCAAAAGCCAAACATTCGGCGCTTTTGAAGGCGAACAGCTCGGTGGCATCTGCAATATCAGTTTTCAGCCCAGGAAGAAAATGAGACATCGGGCGGAGATTTTTTCCATGTATGTGGAACCGGCCTTCAGAGGCAAAGGAGTTGGCAGGCTGTTGATTGAAACCTGTTTGCAGGCAGCCCGAATGAGGCCGCATGTCCGTCAGGTTTACCTGACCGTCGTCAGTTCCAATCAAACCGCCAAAGCACTTTACACCTCATTCGGCTTTAAAACCTACGGGGTGGATCAAATGGCCATGTTTTACAACGACCGATTTTACGATCACGACCTGATGGTCTTGCATATCCCTCAAAGCGAGTAAGCGATGATTCAATACATCTTATGGGATTTCAACGGCACCCTTGTGGACGATGTGTCCGCCTGTTTGCAAAACATGAACAACCTGCTGAAAAAATACCGCAAACCCCTGATCGATTTGACCACTTATCGGGATGTTTTCACTTTTCCCGTGATTGAGTATTATAAAAGGGTGGGGATCATCGACACGAACGAGGCATTTGCAACCGTCGCCCATGAGTGGATGGCGGGATATTACGCCATGGAAAAGGATTTGAAGGTCTTTGACGACACGCTTGACAATCTGAAACGGGTTCGCCACATGGGGCTGAGTCAAGGCGTTCTCAGTGCCAGCAGCACAGCACAGCTGAAAAGACTGTTGGACCGCTTCGAATTAACCCCCTACATGGATCATATCCTAGGGCTTGAGGATATCTACGCCAAGGGAAAGGTTGAAATCGGACTGGACTTCATCCGAAACCATCAGCTGTCTCCTAATCAGATGGTCCTGATCGGGGATACGCTTCACGATTATCAGGTGGCCAGCCAAATGGGCATCCACTGCATCCTTTTTTCCGGAGGCCATCAGAGCGACGAAATTTTAGGACAAGCGGGTTGTCGGGTAGTGAAGCGGATAACGGACATCTTTGATCAACAATTGATCGCTCAAATAACCTAATCATTTTTTTGATGCGATGCCTGGTTTGACATAGAAACCGTTAACGCCTTGATTTACGACGATGTCCTGCCCATTGGCTATGAGCCTGTTTTCGATGAAGACGATTACATTGAACTAACGATCGATGAAGTGGAAGTTTTGTTGGGTTTTGTGAATATGGAACTGGCCTTGCTGGAACCCGGCCTTATTTACAACATCAATCCAAAGCCGCAACTGAGTGATTTCCTGCTGGAAGCCTCCAACACCATTCACCTATACGAGGGTAGTTTGGATTATGCCACCCAAACACTGGACACAGATCAAAACGGAACCATGACCAATGCTGAAATCAGGACGATCTTCCCCCAGTCTTTTCTGCGTTTTTACGATCACCCCCAAGGCGGGTTGAATGCCATCGCCGATTGGAAAGATGCGATTAACGATTTTGCCCAAATCGGCATTGAACTGGAATCGGAAGGCTTTTTTCACAAACCCGTCACGCTTTGAAGATTTAAAAGACCTGCTGATCCCCAATATCAATTATGTTTCTTTTATCATCACTTTCCCCGATCCCACCTTTGGCGGACTGCTGGTAGAAGAATACCCGGCACTTCCGGCATTGTTACGCTCCCTGTTTTAAAAGTCCCTGTTTGTAAAAACCAAAACAGTCCTTGTTGAACCGGCAAGGGCTGTTTTTTGTTTTTTTAAACAAACCCGCAGAAGATGTGATAGGATAGACACAGTGCGTCTCGTTCACGGTATTCTTTGCGGATGTTGAGCCGCTCTTTTCAGGTGTTGGAATAAATTGGTAAGGATGTGATTTTCATGAGTCTTGAGGCTATCAGAAAGCAAATTGACCGCTTGGATGGCAAACTCATTCAGCTGTTAGAAGAACGAATGGAACAGGCCATTTTGGCCAAGCGATTTAAAAAGCAGGTGGAAGACACCGGCCGGGAACAGGCCATACTGGATAAAATCAGAGAAAGCGCACAACCCCTTGTGGATGGCGATTTCCTGGTTTCTTTATATCAGCTGATCTTTCGACAGAGCAAGGCCCTTCAAAGCCAATCGCTAAAAACTATTGCCTTTCAAGGTGAACACGGCGCTTACAGCGAAGTAGCCGCCAAATCATGGCACCCAGACTATATCAACCTGCCTTGCGCTGAATTTGCCGATATCTTCGAGGGGGTGCGAACCGGATTATATGATTACGGCATCGTACCGGTGGAAAACACCTTGGGGGGGCTCGTCAGCCAAGCCAATGATCTGATGATCCGTACCCCACTTTATATTTGCGGCGCCATAGAAATCCCCATCAGCCATTGTCTGGCCGCCTTTGAGGGCACCGATGTTCGTGAGATACGGGACGTCTATTCCCATCCCCAGGCATTGGCGCAATGCCGAGGGTTTTTATCCGAAAACAACTTGAAAGGGGTTCATTATTATGACACGGCCGGGGCAGCCAAAATGCTCTCAGAAAAGGGATTGACCAACTCCGGGGCCATTTGCAGCACGTTAGCCGCCAAAATGTACAACCTCGACATCATGAAAGAATCCATCGAAGATTACGAAATCAACCGAACACGCTTTTTGATCCTGTCAAAAGAAGAAAACAAAGAAGCCGGAAATAAGTGCTCCATTGTCTTCTCAACGGCCCATAAATCGGGAACCTTGTTCAACGTATTGGAAAAATTCGCCAAAGCCCGCTTGAATCTGACCCGTATTGAATCCATCCCCAATGAAAAGGGAACGTATGCCTTCTTTTTGGATTTTATCGGAACACGTGAGAATGAAAAAGTCAAAGACGTTTTAGCATCGCTGACAACTGCCACCGAGAAATTCAGGGTATTGGGCTTTTACGAAGAAATCAAGCTTTAGTTCACAAAGCAATCCTAGCGATAAGCTTGGACATCCAGTGGTTGACCGACCTCTTTTTCTACTTCTCTAACATTTTTGTTGATCATCCACATCACGGGGCGTTTTAAAAATCCCGGAATAGTCATGGCAAGCATTTCCTGGGATTTTTCCGGAACGGTTGAGGTTTGAATCATCCCTTCCACGGCCAAATCAAAGGCCCGAATCATCTTACGCCCTTTCTTTCCCATTTGTTCAAGAGATTCACAATCCATCAGACCCGCTCCGCCGTACATGAGAGAACCTGTCCAGTCCATGTTCATCTGTTTTGCAAACAATGCCATGGCCTTGACGGAACACTCGTTCAACCGGTAAAAGGGGAAGGCGCATTGGCTGAATCCGAATCCTTTTTTTCCCCGTAAATTCAAATCCGGTTGTGCTTCCATCAACTCCAACAGCTTCACCAGATGATAGGGCATATAATCGGCGTACAACGGACTTAGAATACAAATCATCTGCGATGCGTTGATCGCTTGAATAAAGGGTTGGGTTAATCCCCGATAAAGGTCGATGCTGTAAAACAGCTCCGTGGAAAAACCACGCTTTTCAAACGAGGCTGTCATGGCTTTTGCAAACACGAAGGTATTCTTCTTTTTTCTGGAGCTTCCCAGGATGATGATCGCTTTATGATCGTTCATCATCAATCACTTTCTCCATCACTCGTTGAGCCAGGTATTCGGGATCCTGCCCGTCGGTGAAAAAACATGCCCAATGATCCACACTCATGTTCATGGCATTCCTCTTAACCAATAACCGGAAATTCTCGGTTTCATCCTCAGACAAACCCGTTCCCAGCCCCACGACATAATAGGCGTTATAGTCGCTGTAGCGCTTGCGATGCAGCAGCTTGCCGTCTTTCATCGAGTAAAAAGGGCTGGCCATCAGGGCAAATTTGTCTGCCACGAGTTTGTAATCCGCCGAATACCCGCCGTATCGAACATCCGTCATCCCAATAATGCCGTTGGTCCTTGCCAAAGGCGTCATGAATTGCACCGTATCGTCTTTCATCACGCATTTTCCCGGCGTCTGTTTCAGACAGCCATCACAGCCATAGCATGGCAATAGGTTCAACTGAGTCAGGTCCACGCAGGTGCAATCCATTTGGTTTTTTCTTAATGCCCGTTCCAACGCTTCTGACAAGTTTTTTACGCCG
>CAYYNI010000107.1:0-7172 GCA_964472765.1 uncultured Thermotogaceae bacterium
AAGTAATGCAAAAGAAAGAACCTGAAATTTGGATCCATGACAAAACCGTCATTAATGAAATCCTGCTGGAGCTAAAATTAGACAATCCCCCAAGTGCCTTCTTCGAATTACTTGAAGAGTTCGGTTATATTTTTGAAGATAAACAAACAGTAGAAGAATTCATGAAAATATTCCAAGAAATTTCCAACAACTCAAGAAAATGGACCTTAAGAGGCTTTACACCAACTGAAATCCGTCAACTTTTTTATAACTAAAGGAGAAAAGCAATGACACAAAAGAATAACAATAAGAGAAGAAGAGGGGACAGGTACGTAACAGAGACCCAGTCCCATCGGATTCATGAATACTAACTTTTGTCGTCGAATCAGATGATGGTTTGACTGTAAAAAGGGGTTTTTTGTAAATATCAATCATAATCTCGTTTCCGGGAGCATGGAGTTTTTGCCGTTGGCAAAATACTCCAAGGTCAATGTTTTTCTTGCCCCCGAATAGGTGCTCCCCTACAAAGACATGAAAACCACTATATGAGCAGCGTAGGGGTAGAGGACGGCTTGTTGACTTTGTCAAAAAGCTTGTGTCCTCCCGAAGAGTAACAGCAGAAACGCTTTTTAGGGTAATCAGCAAGAAAAAGGGTTTTTGCAGTGAAATCAGATGATTATAAAAATGCCATTTTCGGTTAACCTTTCTTTTATCCCCGATGAATAACCTTTTTCAGAATAGACCATCAAAATTGCTTTTTTTTCCTTTTCTCTGATGTACTCTGCTAATCTCAACCATCTGTCAGCTTGTTTTTTCCCGTATTTTTGTTTGGTGTTTTTGATATCGATGTAGATGTTGTACCCCTTTTGAGCTTTGATAAACACGTCAATTTCACTTTTTCCAACTCCTGAGGGGATAACTTTTCTCTCTTCAATCTCCTGGGGGACAATTCTCAAGTCTTTTCCATTTTCACATATATCTTTGAGGTTGAATGGCTTTTTCAATTTTTCTTTGATCAAAAATTCGGTGTATTTTCCTTGCATGTAATTCTTTTTTCCTAAGATTTGTCGCAATTCTTTTTCGATGTCCGGGACAAAGTGTTCTATTTCTTTTTGATAAATGTTCCTAAAAAAAAGTTCATAGGTTTTATCTGTTGTGATTTTATAGTCAAAATGACTTTTCCCATGTGAAATTAAATCTCCTTTGACAAGTGCCTCCAGTCGATTTTCCAATTCTTCATCCGTATAAGGTAAATTCAAATCCTTTTTGATCTGCGCTCGTGTCCGCTCTTCACCTTCCTGGAACAAATAAAGCATGATGCGTTTGGAATTGGCTTTGTTGACCGTGTTGAAGGTTTTGATCATGTATTCCATCCAAGTCCCATATATTTCTCCCTGTTGAATCTCCTTTTCATACACTTGGATGATGTTGTCATCAACGGTGTAATCTTTTTTTCGATTGAAACGGCTTATGAATAATGCTTTGATATACAGCGGATCGCCTCGAGTCAGTTGCCAGATCTTTTCTTTTGCTTCTTTGTCTATGGTCGTTCGTGTAAATGAGGCATAGCGTTCTATCGCATCCTTTGCTTCATCTTCAGGAAGATTCTCCAACGGATAGGTTTGAAATCTTCCGGTTAGACTACTCACAATTCTCAGCAGCCAGTGTACTTCACTTCCTGAGACGATCATGGGGGCTTCTCTCATTTCGGATACATACATATACGTTCCGCTTAATCGGTCCAACTTATCGCCGTCTTTGTTGTAGATATATTCGTTGATGTACTGGAATTCATCGATGATTTGAATGATTTTTTCACCCTTGAGCTGGCCGATAACGGCAGGTGTTTCACTGGCTACAGACCACATGCCGGCCCAGTCATCATTTTTTATTTTTATTTCCATGGAACGATAGATTTTTTCAATTTCTTTGTCATTGATGATTTCCGATAATTCTTCAAAAGTATATATTCCTCTAAGAAATTCCTTGTTTCTTGTGTAATAGGACATGTATTGACAAATCAGCTGAACAAAAAAATCCAAAGCAAAATGCTTTAAACTTTGCTCACTGTCTCTTATTGAATAATAAAAGGGAATAACCTGCAAGTCTCCTGGCTTCTTTTCCGACCCGGCACTCCACAGGATGTTGAATAATCGTTGCATGAACGAGCTTTTCCCCTTTTTTCTTCTGGAAAGAATTGCTTGATTCTGTGGGAAATGCCCTTCAAGATTCATGTACCAGTCCCCAAGAAAAAAGTCAAATTCTTCTTTCCTCCCGGTAAATAGTCCCGGATTACCGATTTTTTCCGGTAAGGCATATTCTATTTTGTCAGGCATTTTGAACATTTCTCTCACCTCTTTTTTCTATTATACCCTTTCGTGAGGTTTTCCTCAAAGAATTAGGTTCTCATCTCAATCAATACGAAATGGAAAAACCATCATTTTTCATCCCAAAATTCATCACTGAAAAAGACATATTCAAACAATTCTATGTTATTAATAAGCGGCATACGGAATTGGTCAATATCTGTATTGGAATCATTCTCAATATTAATAACTTCCAAAAGCGCAAGAGCCATCACGGTCTTATTGACTTTTGGATCGGTGACATGCTCAAGAAAGTAATTCCAGGAAGTTTTTTAAGGGGCATTGCGATCATATCCTATTTCTTCGATCGTTTCTTTTAACTTGTCAATCATGCTGTCAGGTAATTGATCAATCAACTGATCCTTTGATTGTCTCAATTTCCATAGCATTTCTACCGGGTATTCATCTTCATTTGCAAGAATATAATTGTGATAATTATGCCCTTATGTTTTTGAATCGAAAATTCGAGTGGTCTTTCCCGGAAGCTTGTTTCTGACTTTTTCAAATAGTTTACTATCTCCCACACGAGACAAATAAATATCACTATCTGAAGCCGTTCGCTGATTAACACTTGGACCTTTTCTATAAAAATTCAAATCCCTCACCAATGTAAACCATTCCGCATAGCCCATGGTTTTCAAATCCCCAAAAGTACTCCAGCCGATTGTGTCATCCAGGAAAGGGAGCTTTCTTTCCCGGGAACGATCCACATAAATCCATTCTTTACTTCCATACAAACCTTTTTCCACATATTTATCCATGAAATCATAAGCATTAACCAGCGCCTATGACTCCTCATAAACAGCTTTCCACTTTGAATCTTGAATCCTGGTCGGATCGATTTCCATCACGATTGAAATACCCAACTGAAACACCTCTTTTTGTTATTTTGCTTGTTCAATCTTTCCGTTGAAGTTTTTCTTCTTTCACTTGTCTTGCAAATTCAATTAGCCTTGTAAATTCTTCTTCCGATAATTTAAAAATTGATACAATCAACTCATCTTCCATTTCATAGTTGATGCTATTAACAATAAACTTCACATTCCCCAGTAATAACCCCATCCTGAAACCGCATACATAGGCAGACTCCCAAATATGAGCGTACATAGTTCCCGGAGTCCCTTTGAAATGTTCGTGGGCTCTATACCTTTCCTTTTCTTCTTCAGTCGCTTCTGAACCTTCTGTATAAGCATCAACAAGGGACTTATCGAGTATATAATCACCATCTTGATAATAAACATAGACGACATCTGTGTATTTCTTTAAGTCAGTCAATTCACATTCTTCAAGCATACGGTTGGACACTTCAAATTTTATTCTTTCCATACGACTACTCCCCGATGGGATTAACAATGTTTGAGTCTGTTGATACACCATCTCTTTTTAACCGCCCTATTTCTTCATCTTCAATGACAAATAGATCTTTTCCAGTACAAAGTAGATTATCATTAGATTGAATCAGATATTGACTTTTACAAGAAATGAAATTAAAACTATTCTTGACAGACACAATAATAAATCTACCTTCCCTGTTTATTTTTATTTCCCGCTTTAATCCTCTTGAAATCATATATTCTTCAATCTCCTGGTTCGTTGTTTCATCTTTGATTTTCAAATACTTTAAACAACCAAAACCGGTTTTAAAATATAGTTCCTTTTCTTGTGTCCGGGCAGCTTCAGTCTTCCCGTCTTTTTCCACAAACTCATGCTGGGAATAAGTGATTTTGATATCACCTCCATCAAAAAAATAAACATAGTAAAGATAATCAATATAGCGATCATCTGATTTAGAAAGAGAAAATCTTTTTTCATAAGATGCATCCAAATCGGCAATGAATTGTTCAGGGGAAGTAATTGATTCCTTTTTCGCAATATCAACCAATTCCTTCCCCACCCCCTCTAAATAGCCATCATAATGATGATAAAACGCAGCCAGCTCATCATTGTTTTTATAAACTCTAACATGTGATCTTGTACTCATAAGCATATCCTTTCAAATGATTTGACTGTAGTATACCATAATATCCGCACTATTTATACCGGTAATATATTTCCTATATTTAAACATCAAAAAATATTTACTAGTGGGGTAATGAAAGATTGAGATTATTAATAATGATATTTCAATTTCAGTGTAAAAAAATCTTTAGTAAGAAGTCTTACGAAGAAAAGCCGTAATTTTCCCAAGAACAGAAAAATCTCCCGGCTTGTTTTTAAACACCACAACCGGCATCGTGGTGGGGTTGGAAGGGTACAAGAAAAAATGTTCTTTTGTTTCAGTATAGTACATCATATCCGTTTTTTTGTTTAGCTTAAATACAACCAGATCGCCATCTTTTATCACAGAAATTTCTTTGCTCACGAGTAAATAGTCATCTTTACAAAGTGAAGGTTCCATGGCAGATGAACCATTAATAACCCAAAAATCGCCTTCGCAATTGGAAGGGCTGAGATAAAAGTCAACAGGCGGCTCAAGAGAAAAATTCTTCGCCTTTAACGACTCCCACACAAAAACGGGCAATTTATCCGTTTCGTTCGTCTCGCTGACGGAAAAAGATTTTGTCGGCTTTTTTGCATATTCTGAATTCGTTTCATAAGGATCATCCGTTTCACAAAGGAGATACAAAGGAGAAATCCCAAGGGCATCCGCTAATTTCTTTGCCGCCCCATAGGAAATAAACGATTTTGCATTTTCATACGCAGAAATAGCCTTTCTTGTCATATCCGTCAAATCAGCCAGAGAATCCTGAGTATGATTTTTATTTTTTCGCCAATACTTTAATCGCCTTGCCAATTCCTCATTTTTATTCATCTCATCACCTGTATGATTATAGGTGATGAGAGAAGATTTATCAAGCCGTTTTCAATAGCGCATTTAATTAACCGGTAATATATTTCCTATCAGAGATCCCCCACACTTTTTAGAAAAACTCCTTTTGAGCTTTTTCTAATCTTTCTTTAGAATTAAATGAGAGTGGTGATAGTGTTCCCATTCCCATTTTTTTTTATTCCAAATAAGTTTATCATGATGATTAAGAACAGGAATAAAGAATGATTCAATTTTTGCCATAAGACTTTCAAAACTCAGTGTCAGTTCAATTTTATTTCTTCGAAGAAAGCTTTTCCACTGTGTTTCAAAATATAGATTTTTTTTAAAGTCATTTGAAAAGATCAGCTTAAAATCGTCAATAGAAGTCTTTCTGTTATCAAAGGTTAAGTTCATTGCGGAAAGAATATTATTTGAAAAAAATGTATTATTTGAGCATAAATAATAAATATCAAAGAAGTCTTTTAAACGGCTTGTTTCATAATTTAAGCTAACAATAATTTGAATCTTCTCAGACAAAACAGTTTCTTTTGAATAGGCTAAAATTTTTGTTTCAGGAAAATCTAAAAGACTGGGGAATGAAGCCTTACTCGGGCCGGAAAAAATCTTGTCTCCAAAGCCAATATCTAATTGTAAAACTCCTTTCATTTGTCCCAAATACCAAGGGACCTTGAGCCTTGTTCCCTTCGAAACTGAATTTTTCTTTATTTCATAATGGGTGATGGAATCTTTTTGAAAAACAATCCCATCATTGAAATAAATAGAGCAAATATGTTGAAAAATATTCAGTAATTTTAAGTTGTCATTATGAATTGTAAGACCCAAAAAATCAATATCTGAAGTTGGTCGAAAATTCTGTTCATTGAAAATAACAAGCAACAAAGCACCTTTCAACGCAAAATAGTCCTTATAATCAGAAATAGAAAGCCTGTATAGTAACCTTTCTTGTGCATACCTTATGGCTAACTTGTTAAAGTCAATATGAAGTTCACGAGATAAGTTTTTCAATCTTTCTTTTATAGAAACAATCATATTTTTCAACTATTTACCACAGCCTTGATATAGGATGACATAACATTTCTAGTCCTTGTAATTTTCATATACTCAATCAGTTTACTGGTATTATTATTATTTTTACGAAGATATTCTTTTAATGCCTCAATGGCAATGTCTTCACCGATTTGATTTCTAAATTTAAAACTATCACAAACACTTTTTTCCTTGGAATAAATCTTAAACTCACTATTTCGCTTCTTTATAGTTATAACACCCTCTTTGTATACCTTATCTCTTAAATGGAAAACATCAATCATCAAGTATTCCAGTTTTGGTATTTTATAAGATTCTGGAACAGCGATTTGAATTTGTGGAGGCGAAAAAGTGATCAATTGATGATAATAAAGTGCCGTTCCGAGGAAAATCACTGCTTTTGGTATAGCTTGACAAATATCTGACATCGCTGTAATTTCAGTGAATTCCTCTGACAATTTATAAAGACCAGGTTTTATTTTCTCAATGGTACCTTTCTCATAATACTCTTTAATCGTTTTGGTTTGAAAGCCAGCTTCCTTTAAATATTTTGTTCTGGCATAACCATTATGTCTCTTAAAATATTCAATCATTCTATCCATCTTAAATCACCTATTCTATTTTACCATACTTATTAATAATTATAGTGAAATAGAATGTTTTACTATAATGTGAGAAATTCCGTAAAGCCTACCCCTCATGAACAAAGTATTCAATAGAAGGAAACCTCTCCTGAACTCGCAGCCAGCGATCGTAATATCCCATTGAAAGGTCAATATATACCGGAGCTAATGTCGTATTCATATATGATAAAACCTCCGCTTCCTCATCCGATTCCGGAAAAGTAATAGACGACAGTCGACCACCATAAACCGCCCCAGTGGAGACCTTTAACCACAGGGTCAGACCCTTTGGGTTATTTCAATCTAAGGGATTGATAACATCCATTCCAATTCTTTTTACCTTTTTTA
>CAYYNI010000108.1:0-7168 GCA_964472765.1 uncultured Thermotogaceae bacterium
ATATGTTCCATCTGCTGTCTGAAGATATCCTGCCCGACCATGTTGGCCAGAATATCCGGAAACGAATCGGCCGCACTTTCGGTTCCCGCTTTCATGGACTGCTGTAATTCAACCAATGAATTTTCAACCGAACTGAAGCGTTCGATCAATTTGTGGAAGTCCCGTTTCATCGACCCGAATTCTCCAAAGCTGTCTAAGGTTTTTTTGAAGGAGGCAATGTCCGGAAAACTCCGGTTGATAATTCGCGCAATATTGTCAAAATGTTTAACCAGTTTTTCCGATTGTCTTTCTATCTCTCTGGAAAGGATTGAAAACGCCCCACCTTTTGCCCCCAGTTGAGAAGAGGTGATGGATGCATTCAAGGCGATGGAATTCAGGTCTTCCAACGCATATTCAACAGAACGGGCCTGGCGAATCACCTGCTCCACAAAGGAATTTTCTCCGGTGGCGTTGAAGATGTTGTTGAAAACATAGTCTACCGCATCCACCAAAGTGGCTATATTTTGAAGAGAGTGAGATACGCTGTTCTTCAAGGCGGATAATTTACCTAAAAAGGAAGCGTTATCCCCTGTACCCTCATTTTTAAGTTGACTGAGAAATTCCGAGATAAATGCGATGATTTTCTGCGTTTCACCTTCAAACTTCGGAATGGACTCATAGACTGAACTGCTTAAAGTCTCGCTATCCGCTATGCTTTTATTGATTTTCGCTTTAATGTCTGTGATTTTTTTCAGATAATGTTGGTCCAAATTAGTCTCCACTTCACTCTGAATTGTCTTGATAAATACTTGTTCTCTTTATGACACATTCTGTATAACACTTGCGACATCAGCCGATTACGTTGCATCAGATCAATCCATATCAATCTTTGATTCAACACTTGATCCTATCCGGTCATCGGCTATATCGTTACGCTTTTCAGGCGGTCATCTGAAGATTACTTTGTTTACATATTATCTCAAGGAATATTATAACATCTCTTTAATAAATATCATAATCTTTCTGATGTTCATTATGTAAATTTTTTAGATCATGTGTTTTGCATTAAAAAAACACAGGAAACTCCTGTTTTTAGCCAATAGGTGTGGATGCTTCGTTATTTAATATTTAATCATTTCAATTATTAAGGTCTAAAAATAATCCCTTTATCCTGTAGCCTTGATTTGATGATCCGGGAAGCTTCTTTCACATCCGAAAACTCCACTAAATGCAATTCCGGTTTGATATCTGTGCTTATTTGAGAACCCACCCATACCGTTTCAATGAGTTCCTCGTCCACAATGGTTTTAATAGTCTCCACATCAGATTGCCACAACTTGACTGCGGAAATGATTAGGATGGTTCCGGAGTCCAACATGATATGGGCAACTTCAGCCATCCTTCTCAGATGTTCTTTTTTGTTGGTGTCTTTTCCTTCTTCTTTGATATCTGCATCAACCCCGTACAAAACATTTCCTATACCCAGGTAGTAAACGAATTTTCCGTCTTCAAACAAGGTTTGTTCCAAATCTTTGGCAATTTCTTTTCTTTTGGTGCTTTTTTCACCTGTAATTAGGATCAGCGTTGGTTTTTGCGAGTACTTTTCCGCTCGCCTTTCTTTCGATATGGCACTTTTAATCCATTTGTAATTTCTAGTCAGCACTTTGTTCCTAATCCAATCTTGCTGATCATTTTCTGATGAAGTGATCGTACCCCCACCAGTTATTTCGTATTCGTCCACAATGACAAATCGACTGGTCTGGCTGATTGTTCCCGGCAGGTCGAAAGCGATAGCTTTTTCAGTTTTCAGGGTTATTTCAGCAATATCATTGCGATCTACCCGGTTCTTTTCAACCCTGTTAAGTGTGGAAGCATCCATCACCATGTGAATGGCCTCCAAGAAGGTCCTGACTTTTTGTGTTCCTACTTTGATGAAATATTCTTTGTCTTTGACCATAGGCTTGTTTCCAAGCCAAAAGATGTTAGCCTTGATGCGGGTAGATACTTCTGGCTTTGGTTGGCCGTTGATTGTGACAATTTCTCCACGTTTTATATAAATTTGTTCTTCCAAAGTCATTCCAAAATGATCTGCTGCCCTTTTAATTGATTGAGGTTGTTTGTTAAATTCCTCGATAGTAAGGACACGGCTTTTTTTCCCTGAAGGATAAAATACCACACTATCCCCTAATTTGATTACTCCGGTGTCAATGGTTCCGGCAATTATCCGGCGGTTATCTCCATCTTTTGAAAACTTGTACACATCTTGAACACTCATTCTGAAGGGCTTTTCCTGTGATGTTCTTTGAATTTCAAACCGGTCTAGCTCTTCCAAAACGGTTCTGCCTGTATACCAAGACATATTTCTTGAACATTGTGCCACATTGTCTCCAATAGTTCCAGAAACGGGAATGAACGTCTCCGGATCAATGTTTATTTGGCTTAAAAAAACTGAATACTCCTGAACAATATCGTTAAAAACCCTCTCTTTGTAATCTACCAAATCCATCTTGTTCACAAGAACAGCTATCTGCTTGATCCCCAGCATGGACAGCATGTATCCGTGGCGTCTGGAGTTTTCTTGAACTCCCTGCTTGGCATCAATAACCAACAAACCAGCATCTGCAATTGAGGCACCGGTTATCATGTTCTTTAAAAATTCAATATGACCGGGGGCATCGATGATGATGTAATTTCGTTTGGATGTCTTAAAAAAACATCTGGCGGAGTCAATAGTGATCCCTTGACTCTGTTCGTCCTTTAATGCATCCAATAAAAAGGCGTATTCGAAGGGTTTGCCATTACGTCTACATGTTTCTTTCACCTGTTCCAGTTTTCCATCCGATAATGAATGCGTATCCACCAACAGCCTGCCGATAATGGTGCTTTTCCCATGGTCCACATGACCCGCAAATACCAGATTCAGATCCTCTTTTTCCTTCTTTATGTCAATCATCCGCATTAGCCCTCCATCACATATATCCGTTTCTTCTCAAGTCTTCAAGCCCACCACCGTCTTCCTTATCTTGAGCCCTTCCTGATCTTTCTGCAACATTTTTCAGCTTGCCACTCTCAAGTTCACAGATAATATCATCCACCGTTTTAGCTACTGAATCAATTGGAAATGTACATGGATAACAACCCAGGGACCTGTAACGTTTACCGTATCCCTGGTCATAATATAAAGATACGGTGGGGATATTTTCTCTTTTGATGTATTTCCAAATGTCCACTTCTGTCCAATCTAACAAAGGGTGGATTCTCAGATGTGTGCCGGGTGCAAAATCTGTTTTATATTGATTCCAAAATTCTGGGGGTTGATCAGCAATATCCCAAAGATTCTCAGTATCCCTAGGCGAGAAATATCTTTCTTTTGAACGACTCCCTTCTTCATCTGCCCGAACACCTACAATAACACCTGTATAGGGTTCGTGATTATTGTCTATTTCGTATTCACCTATGTCGTGATTTAGCCGATACCGCTTTCCTCTCCCGTTTAGTGTATCTCTCAAAGCCATTGTCTTCAGTAAACGGCAACATTCAATCCGTGTGGCATTTCCATCCGGAAAAGTATGCTTTGCTTCAAGGGCTTGTTCATTTTTACCGTAGATCATATCCAATTTCCATTGCTTGGCCAGTTTATCTCGATATTCAATCATCTCCCTGATTTTGTAACTGGTATCAATATGCACCAGCGGAAAAGGGACATGGGAAAAAAAAGCCTTTCGGGCCAACCATAACAATACCGTACTATCCTTTCCTATGGACCAAAGCATGCACATGTTTTTGAAGTTTGCATAAGCTTCCCTAAAGATGTGAACACTTCTAGCTTCCAATCTGTCAATATGATCCATGATTCTCTCCTGTTTTTTTAAGTTATAGGTTTGGGATTTGAAATCTTCAACATCCAATTTGAATATATAATTTTAACATGTTTTTGTGTTCTAATAGTACATCTGCTTAAAAGGGGCATCGTGAACATGATGATTCGATTGTTGAAACTGTTGTTGGGTAAAACCATCAAAAAATTTGAATTCAAGCCTTTTCAAAGGGAGTTACCTGTTTCTTTTGAAAAGGCCGGTTTGTACATTCACGTTCCTTTTTGCATCACGCTATGCGATTTTTGCCCGTATTTCAAGATCAAATTTCACCCCGCATTGGCTGAAAAATACACCGAGGCGCTTTTAAAAGAAATGGACCTGGTCAAAGAACGCTATGCCATCGCATCTGTTCCGTCAGTTTATTTCGGCGGGGGAACACCGGCTTTGATCAGTCACCGATTTGAACAAGTCAACACAAAGCTCAAGAGACTTTTTGGGTCAGCCAGTTCATTTGCCATCGAATTACACCCGGATAATTTGACACCAAGAATTATGGATGATCTTTCAAAAGCTCAGTTCAATATGATCAGTATCGGGATTCAGTCATTTGACCGTGGGCTGTTGGAAAATCTGGGCCGGAATAATCCTCAGCCGCCTGAAAAAAGACTGTCGATTCTTTCTCACTATTCTTTTAAAACAGTGGATATGGACTTGATTTTCGGAATACCCGGACAAACCCCTGAGTTGTTGTCTGATGATTTCAAACGAGCGGTTCAAGCGGGTGCTACCCAGATTTCAACTTACCCCTTCATCGATTTTTCATATGCCAACAACAAAGGCAAGCCTTTGAAAAAAAAGAAAATGAAACAACTGCTGGAAAGGTTGATTAAAACAGCTGAAAGCGAGGGATTTGAGCGTTCCAGCGTGTGGACTTTCAAGAAGAAAGGCAGTGAAAAGTATTCATCCATCACCAGGGATTTTTTTATCGGGATGGGTCCCAGTGCCACCACATTAACTTTGGAACGGTTTTATATTAACACTTTTTCTCTACAGCACTATTGTGACACCCTGGATCAAGGTCGGCGGCCTATCAGTGTTCAACAGGATTTCAGCGAAAGAACTCGGATGCTATACTGGCTTTTCTGGAGCTGCTACGAGATGACACTTTCAAAAAGAAGCTTTGAAGCGATTTTCAACAAGTCGCTTCAGGAAATATTCGGTTTTTATTTAAACCTGGGATGTCGCCTGAAATTACTTGAATCGACCGATGACGGCTACAGGTTAACTCGAAAGGGTTCTTATCTCTATCATCTTGCTGAACAAGCCTTGACTCACGCTTACATCGACAAGACATGGAAAAGCTGCTATCAACAACCCTGGCCAAAGGGTTTTAAAATATGAAGCAAATTCATTTGACACAAATCGATTCCACTAATCTGTATCTGGAGAGGCATTTGAATGAATGTCCCGATCTTTGCTCGGTGAGAGCCGATATACAGACAGCCGGCATGGGAAGATTGTCAAGGCATTGGGATTCGGGACTGGGGGGTTTGTGGTTTTCTCTTCTATTTCAATCCGGATCACACTCGCCTTCCCAACTGCAAAAAATTTGCGGATTATCTGCATTGCATGAACTGATAAGCTTTTCAGGCGAAGAAGGGTTCGGGCTTAAATGGCCCAACGACATTTATTATCAATCGAGTAAGATATCCGGCTGTCTTCAAAAAAATCTGTTCGCCAATCATCTTATGAGCTGCATTATCGGTATCGGTATCAACGTCAACAACCCCATTCCTCAAGTGTTAAGCCATAAAGCGATTAATTTGAAAACCATCACGGGAAAGGAAGTCGATTTGGAACAACTTTATCAACGGATCCTGGATCGCATTCAGCAACAATACACCTATTTTTCAAAAGAAGCATTGGAAGCCGATTATCAGCGCCACTCCATCCTGAAACCCGGAATCATTATTCAAGTTCACGATGTTCTGAACGATCGAATCCACACCGGCCAGGTAAGTGCTTATCCGGATGAAACCCTTGAAATCAAAACCAGCCAAGGGCAACGATTATCCTTCAGGGCAGCGGATGTGACCTTAAAATCGTGGCACAATTAACCAACTGAAAGCAATCGTCTTTTGAGTTGTTGATAAACGAATGCGGCAGCCCATAATTTTAAAAAATCAAATCCGATAAACGGTAAAACACCTGTGATCAAGGCCGTTAAGCCATTGCCTGTAAAAAGAGCCAGCCTGAACCAACCCAACATGTACAAGAGGAAAAGAGCGGTTATTCGAAATAGTATCACTTGTTTCGGTTTCTCAAAGCCGGTTAGAAAAGCAACCACAGGAAAAGCGAGCAAAAAACCTCCCGTGGGACCAGCCAGGATACCGGGACCGGATGTCAACATGGCAAATACGGGAAGGCCAAAAAGACCCAGCAATAAATAGACGATTTGAGCCATTCCTCCCCAAACCGGACCGAGAATCATCCCGGACAAAAAAACCATAAAGATTTGCATGGTCACGGGAACGCTCCCGATGGGTATGACAATCTGAGCCCCCACCGCCGTAAGGGAAACCATCAAAGCCGTTATGATCAATTTCCTTGTTCGATTCACTGTTACCTCTCCTTTTTTTCATCTAGATTTGTAACATGAGATGACGTGCTATTATATGAAATATAGTCGCTGAGGTCAAGCCATCAAATCAGCTAAATAAAAGGTTCAGAAACAAAATATCAGTTTTTCTTTTTTCCCGCATTCGAAACTGATACAATGTCAGGGTAGTAGCAATTCAGCGAATCGGCGGGAATTTCATTCCCGTCTTTTTTTTTGGAGGTGTTTATGCGCATTCTCGTACTTTCCGATACGCACATCCCTTCCGTTCAATCTTCTCTGCCCCAAGATGCGATTGATGCCATTCAACGGGCAGATATGATCTTCGGACTGGGTGATTTCACACAAGAAGAAACCGTTCATTTTCTCAAGGGTTTTTCACAGCCCTTTTACGGGGTTTTGGGAAATATGGATGCCTATGAACTGCGTGATTATCTGCCGATCAAAAGGCTTTTAAATTTGGAAGGCCATTCGTTGTATATGGTGCACGGTTGGGGCTCTCGTGACGGGTTGGAAGAAAGGATTTATCAAAGCCTTCCCACAGAAAAACCCCACGTTTGCTTTTATGGGCATTCTCACTGCCCCACCGATAAAATGATCGGTGTTACCCGGTTCATCAATCCGGGAACCTGCAGAAAAGGCGGGACAGTTGCCTTAATCGAATTAGGCGAAAAAATTTCATGTACGTTCCAGGAAATTAAAAAATAAGGAAAAAACATCAACGATGTAGAAAAGTATCAGTGAAAAAGACAAA